>NZ_JAGGQS010000019.1:0-121536 GCF_018613175.1 Bacillus sp. ISL-47
TCATAAGAGCTCTATGGCGACCATATTCAGGGCCAAATCTACAATATCGTCTTCATAAGCACTCTATGACGACCATATTCAGGGCCAACTCTGCAATATCGTCTTCATAAGAGCTCTATGACGACCATATTCAGTGCAAAGCAGCTTATTCGAAGTCCTGCGGGAGGAGTGGGACAGGTGAGACCCCATAGGCGCAGCGCGCCGAGGAGGCTCACCGCCCACCCCGCGTTCGCTGAGCAGCCTGGAGCGGAAATCAACCTCTCTACAATACTTGTTTAAAAAGCAACAAACTTTACGAAAACAGCCTATTAAAAAGAATATAAAAAACCGACCCTTCATAAAGGCCGGTTAAAAGGGGGGGTAAATAAAAAGGGATCTTTCTTCGGTACATGATTATTGTAGCCCCAATTTATTAACAAAATGTTAACAAGCTATATCCAAACTATTAAAGCTTTAAAATACACCATATAACGTTATAAAAGTTGGGTGTAAGCAATGAAGAAATTCTTTTAGCATGGGAGCCAATACTTGGACGCCTGATCAACTAATAAAGCTAAGCGGTTGGGGAGTACTGCTACCTATTGTATGAAAGTAGTATTATTTTTGACTTCGCAAAAGGATTATTCATATTACCGCGTTAAAGCTTTTAAGTAATAGTGCTTTAGTATCTTAATTTTTCTATTAGAAACTGTTAAACTAAAAATGGTCGAACTTTTACAGTTGACCCCCTATAATCTTGAGAGCTTAGAGAAAATCTAGGCTCTTTTTTTGCTATGTTAAGGCTGTTTTGGAAAGTTTGTTGCTTTTTGAAGGCAAACGTATTAATATATCTGCCCATAATTCGATCAATCTTTCGCTAATATAATATATTTGTCAGTCAGGAAAATTTTCAATAGAAGAGGTAGTTAATACCTATATGTATGTTATTTCACATTTGAAGGTAAAAAAAGATAAAGCATGAAGGGGAATTAATATAGAGGTTAGCTAATTTTCTCTTTTCTTTTTAAAAAACCTAGCTGTGCGTCTTTAACATTGCTCTCGAGTTCTTTGGCATGATTGAATGCTTGATGGATGCATTCGTACAGCGGTGAAGCATATAGTTCCTGGTTCCAGGAAAAACTGCCTTCGGAATTGGATGGATAGACTGTAACCTTCCAGCAGTAGAATTCTTTTTCTTCTTCCTTCAGCTGACCTTCAAGCGCGATAAGCCAATGGGTATGGCCAGCTGAAAGGGGTGGGTCAGATGATTCGGCTGGAATAAGCGACTTTTGGTAAAAATCAATATAGTTTGGCTGATACATATAAAATCCCTCCTAACGATTTTTTAATCAATTGTTTAGGGGTGTTTAGCTTCCGTAAATCAACGAAAGTATATAGCTAAGTATGAGACCTGTTACAACTAATATCTTATTTTTATTATATGGCATCAAAGTAAAATATTGCACTTAAATTGTTAAAATTTTTAGAAAACTTAGAACCGATATTTTTATTCCCTGTGATGGCTATCACAACATAAACTTTTATTGCCTTTTATACTGTATGTATCAAACTTAGGAGGGGTTATTAGAATGGAAGGCTGTATGAGCGCAATGATGGGAAACGGTCCTGTTATTCTTAGTAAAGGTTTAAAACAGTTAAAAGAGGAGCATCCTCCACTGCTGAATATGCTTGAGGAATTGCTTCAGCTTTCCTTAAAAATTGAAGAAGTTCCTGACAAGGGTCTTTTTAAAGAGTTGATTGTAAAAGTACAAACTTTTACAGAAGAACTTGACCCTCATTCAGCCAGGGAAGAAGGAGTGCTCTTTCGTATGATGGAGCAGTACCTCGGGAAAGGAACTGGGCCTATAGCTGTTATGGAGTATGAGCATGACCAGGCTAAAGGTTATATAAAAGCTTACATGGAAGCTGCGGAAAAATGTGAAAACCTGACTGAACAAGAAATGGCCTATAATGCAGGACTGATTAAGAATGCATACTATACCCTGACACAGCACTTTGCCAAGGAAGAAAGTGTCCTGTTCCCTATGGCCGAAAATCTTCTATCAGAAGAGGAAAAAGAAGAGTTATACAAAAGAATAAAAGAAATATAAAAAGGAGGGACACGTTCCCTCCTTTACTATTTTATGAGTTCCAATCAGAAACGATTTTGTCTGAAGGAAGCAATAAAGTCAATATTCCCAAAACAGGCAGAAAGCCGGTGAATATGATCATATAAGTGAGCCCAAAAGTGTCTGCAATATATCCTAGAACAATGGAGCCGATTGCACCCATTCCAAATGCCAGGCCAACTGTCAGGCCTGCCATGGTGCCAATTTTACCGGGGATCAATTCCTGTGCATAGACTACCGTGACAGAAAAGCTGGACATTAAAACGAACCCGCCGAGTATCAGTAAAATAAATGCAGCTGCAGATGGAACAAAAGGAATCAGGATTGAGAGAGGTACAGTGAGAATCATGGATAAAAAGATCACTGTCTTCTTGCCGAATCGATCTGCAAGTGGACCCCCGAAAAAGGTTCCCAGCGCTCCTGAAACTAAAAATGCGAATAAAAAGAGCTGTGATTGCCCAATGGAAAACGAATATTTTTCAATCGCATAAAAGGCATAGAAATTTGTCATCCCTGAAATATACCAGGAGCGGGCAAATATCAAAAAGAGAATGAGTACCAATGCTCCCCATACAGCTTTAGAGACCTTCTTGTTTGAATTGGCAGCTGATGGGTTTTTCTTGCTCAATGTTGATCGTTCAAGCTTAAGGCGCCCTGTATACCAGAATGCAATATAAATTAGTAATCCTACCGCAATGGCTGCAACGATGGTAAACCAGGCGGCTCCCATTTGACCAAGAGGTACAAGGATGAGCGCAGTTATAACAGGTGCAAGAGCCTGTCCGGTATTTCCGCCAACCTGATAGATGGATTGTGCAAGGCCTCTGCGCGGGCCGGCTGCCATATAAGCTACTCTTGAACCTTCAGGATGAAAGACTGCTGAACCCAACCCGATGAACAAGACGGAAATAACAACCCATTCATACTTAGGTGCAAATGCCAACCCTAAAACGCCAAACAAAGTAAAGGTTAATCCGATTGGCAAAGCGAAGGGTACAGGTTTTTTATCAGTAGCTATTCCTATAACTGGCTGCATAATGGAGGATACCATATTTAAAGAAAAGGCAATCATCCCAAGTTGAGAAAATGTTAGTCCCATTGATTTTTCCAATATGGGAAACATGGCTGGAATAACGGATTGGATTGAGTCATTTAAAAGGTGGCAAAGCCCGATGATAAATAGAATTCGATATGCCGTTTCCTGCTGCGGCTGAGCAGAGGGACGTGCTGAAACAGCGGAAGTACTCATAGGACAGGACTCCTTTATATTTAGGCTGTGTAAAGCTCATTGTTGATTGGAGTGGAAATCAACAGGCAAGTTTAACAGAGCCTATTTTTTAAATAATTGTACAAAATTTCGTGAAACTAAATATAGTGTACCTCATTCTTTAATCTTTAAAAATAGCTATTTTGATTTTATCTTTTGTAATGGCTGTTTTCACAAAGTTTGTTGCTTACAAACTAGTTTTAATTACTGAGTTGATTGGAGAGGAAGGCACTTGATCCTCGAAAATGCATTCGCATTTTCTTGTTTATTCGAAGCAGCTGATTCAGTGTCCTGCAAGAAGAGAGGGAGCGGGAGACCAAGCGGGCGTGAAAAGCCGAGGAGCTCTGTTCCTCCCCGCGGCAGCTTGAGTGACTGGAGCGGAAATCAACGGGCAAGCTTTATAGTCCAAAAACAACCATCTATACGAAAAGAGCCTTTGCAATATATAATTAGGATTATTTAGAATATTTATAGTTTGAAAAGAAAGCAGGGGGTTAGATGGAAAAAGCTGTAGAGGATTTAATGACTGGGGATATTCTTAGCAAGATTCTTCTTACCTATTCATTAGATAAAAAGGATTACAAAAAACTTGGTGATTTCGAAAACTATGTATACGAGGTTTATAGAAATGAAGAACCTTATATTTTGAGGATTACCCACTCTTCTCACCGCAAGCATGAGGAGCTGTTAGCAGAAGCAGACTGGGTAAATTACTTAAATCAGCAGGGCGTAAATGTTCCGAAGTTTTTTCCATCAGATAATAAAAAAATTGTAGAGTCGGTATCTGCAGAGGATGGTTCCTTCTTTTATGCCAGTGTTTTTACTAAAGCACCAGGAAAGCCAATCAGAGTCACATCACCCGAATTTAATGAGAAACTTTTTGAAGCCTGGGGAAGGGCTATAGGAAAAATGCATAAAGCAACAAAAACCTATCATCCGCCATATAGATCAGCCCGCCGTACGCAATGGAATGAAGAGGACCTTCTTGATGTTGAGAAATATGTCCCTGAAACAGATAAATTGGTTATAAATAATACTAAAGAGCTTCTTAAGCAGCTGCTGGTACTTCCGAAAAACAAGGACAACTTTGGCCTTATTCATACAGATGTCCATTCAGGAAACTTTTTTTATGATGGAACTGATATACATATTTTTGATTTTGATGACTGCTGTTATCATTGGTTCACTTCTGATATTGCCATCCCTTTGTATTACACCCTTTTATATCGTTTCAAAGAAGAAAATGTGGAGGAAAGGAAAGCTTTTGGCAAGTTGTTTCTAGATTCTTTTTTAAAGGGTTATCAGGAGAAAAACCCTCTTCCAGAGAATTGGGAAGTCCAGCTGCCTTTATTTTTGAGATTAAGAGATGTGACACTTTATTCAGTTCTTTATAAAAAAATAGCACCAGAGGACAGAGACGAAAATCTCTTGCTGATGCTTAAGGACATAAAGAATAGGATTGATAGAAAAGTATCGATCTATTAAGCCGGATAGAAAGAAGGTGCCAATCACAATTGTGAAGGCACCTTTTTTAAACTTTTTTTCATTACCCATTATTTGAGTACAGGGGCAAGAAGATATCGACATGTGTTCCCTTGTTTTCCTTGCTTGTTATATAGATATCCCCTCCGAAAGACTGGAGAATTCGCCTGCATACAACAAGCCCTAGTCCGGTTCCCGTATCTTTCGAGGTATAAAACGGATTAAATATTTTTTCAATCTCATTCTCCGGAATTCCGGAACCAGTGTCGATAATCTTCAGTTGGCACTTTGTTGGAAGCCTGTTCAGTTTAATGACCAGTTCTCCGCCGTTTTCCATTGATTCAAAAGCGTTTTTTGTAATATTCAGTATAACCTGTTTCATTTGATCTTTCGTACAATTTACCATCAGAGGGTCATCCGGCAAAGAAGTTTGGAAATAAACATTGTGTAAGTTTGCTTCAGAGATGATCAATGGTTCTAAATCTTTTATGATATTCCGAAGGTCAAGTGTTTCCGTTTTTTGGGCTGTCGGTTTTCCAAGGATTAAAAACTCACTGACAATTTCATTGATTCTGCTGATTTCATCGTTAATTACTGAAAAATAATATTGGTCCTGCGTGCTCGTGTACTTCTCACTTAAGAGCTGGATAAGCCCTTTTATCCCGGTTAATGGATTTCTGATTTCATGGGCTGTGCTGGCTGCCAATGTGCCTACCAGCTCAAGCTTTTGCAGCTCATTTTCTTTTTTTTCATTTTGAGCCTGCTTTTTCAGCTTTAAATATTTTATAAAGAGAAACAGGATATGGCTGATTATTAACATAACCAGTATAAATTGGACTGCTTCCTTAATAATTTCCCAGCTATCTCTAGCTGGCAATTTAACCTTCACACTCCATGGAAGCCTCTCTATCGGAATGGAAATGCTGTTATGGTTCGAAAAAGAGGACTCTCCATCCATATTAATATCCATAATGGTTTTCCCATCAGAATTCAGTACGGATAATTTTGCATCAGGTGTTAGCAGCCTCATGATATTTTGAACGTAGTCTACCCTCATATGTGCGACAATAATAGATAAAAGCTCACCATCTTCATTTATTACAGGCTTTCCGATGCCAATGACTGTTTGTCCATTTATTAAAGTTTCCTGGCTATTTGAAATAACAATGTCTTTCGTTCTGGAAACCTCTTTAATATATTCTTTATCAGATAAATAAGAGTCCGTTAAAAATTGGTTTGATCCTGTTAACACTCTTCCATTGGTGTTTAAAAGGTAAAGTCCACCATATCGGGGATCCATTTGATGGGCCTGCTGCAGGAGAGGCTCCAGTTTCTCAGGTTTAGTATTTACTGTGCCTGCAGTCAGCGATAACATCTCAAGTGTAGTAACTGTCTCGGAAATAAACTGGTCCCAGCTCCTCTGATGAATGGAGCCAATCCATCTTGCTTCTTCAAGCCTATCTTCATCATTTTGCTTCACAGCGTCCATAAAGAAAAAAAAGCTGCCAATTAATGTGGGGATAATAACAACAATTACATATATAAATAAATTTCCGTATCGACTCTTCATTTTTTTAACTCCAAAGTTTTAAGGTTGATTTGTCTGCATCTATCCTGCAATATCAATATTATACCATTTTGTGCCGATAGAGGTTTATTTCTGACTTCATAATGATATTTTAATATGTAAGGAGGGGTTTGATGAAAGCTGAAATTATGCTGTCTATTTTAGCTACAAGTGATATACATGGCCATATCTACCCTTATTTGTATGGTACGGGAGAGAATGCAGAGCATGGATTGGGCAAGCTTGCAGCACTTATAAAGAAAGAAAGGGAACAGTGCGAGATCTCAATCCTTATAGATAATGGAGATTTAATCCAGGGCACACCATTAACTTATTATTATTCCCGTTACTTAAGCAGCCAAAAAAACCCCATGATTCAAATATTAAATAAGCTGGAATATGATGCAGCTGTCATTGGTAACCATGAATTTAATTATGGCAAGAGCATACTCGCGAGAGCAGTAAGTGAATCCAATTTCCCCTGGCTGGCAGCCAATATTCTATACAGCTCCACAAAGGAAACCTATTTTGGCCTGCCTTATAAAATAAAAACATTTGAAAGTGGCTTAAAAGCAGCAGTTATTGGGGTAACAACCCAATATATACCAAATTGGGAGAAGAAGCAGCATATTGAAAATATAACATTTGAATCAGCTGTGTCCAGTTTGAAAAGATGGATCCCATATGTTCAAGAAGAAGAAAAGCCGGACCTGATTATTGTATCTTATCATGGAGGGTTTGAAAGGGATCTAAGCACTGGTGTGAAGACGGAAGAGCAAACAGGAGAAAATGAAGCGTACCGGATTTGTACAGAAGTGCCGGGGATTGATGTGCTGATCACTGGGCATCAGCACCGTTTTCTTGAAGGGGAAAAAATTAACGGAGTCGCAGTTGTCCAGCCTGGGTTTAATGGCCAGGCTCTTGCGAAGGTTACTGTTAAGTTCAAAAAGAAACACAATGACTGGCTTATTGAAGAGAAACGATCAACCCTAATTTCAGCAAATGAAGCTGTGCCAGATGAGGAGATCCTTCAACTAGCCGGCTACTATGAATCCAAAACGCAAAAATGGCTGGAAACAGTAATCGGAAAAATTAATGGGGATATGCTTATTAATGATATATTCCAGGCCCGGTTAAAGGAGCATACGCTTATAGAGTTTATTAATAAGGTCCAAATGGAAGCGGCAGGAGCAGATATTTCCTGTACTGCTTTGTTTCATGAGGGTGCACCAGGGCTTAGCCATCAAGTAACGATGAGGGAGATTGTCACCAACTATATTTATCCCAACTCTTTGAGTGTACTCAGAGTTTCTGGTAAGGATATTAAAGATGCTTTGGAGCGTTCAGCTTCCTATTTTGAGTTGGATGAAGACGGTCAAATTATCGTAAATCCCGACTTTTCATTTCCTAAGCCACAGCATTATAATTATGATATGTGGGAAGGGATTCAATATGTGATTGATGTCTCGCGTGCGGCAGGTGACCGGATCAGAGAACTTCAGTATAAAGGCCGACCTGTTGAAGAAGATACGAAGTATGATGTAGTTATGAATAATTACCGGGCTGCCGGAGGAGGCGGCTATACCATGTTCAAGGACAAACCAGTAGTTAAAGAATTACAAACGGATATGGCAGAGCTGCTTGCCAACTATTTTTTAGAAAAGAAAGAAATAACACCGACATTAAATCATAACTGGAAAGTGCTGGCGGGGGAGTAGGCATAGCTTTAGTAAATTGACAGCTTTCTTCCTGTTACCTATAATTATTTAGAACTATAATAATGAAAATACTACTAATAAAATGGCAAAGGGATTGGATATAATGGGTTCTGAACAGATTGACCAATCGTTGAAGTTATTTATTGTCCTCTCTAGAGCTTACAGGGCAATAAATGAAAATGTAAATAAACTTATACACACCTATGGGTTAAATCCGACAGAATTTGCTGTTTTAGAGCTTCTTTACCATAAAGGAGACCAGCCGTTGCAGCAAATTGGGGGGAAAATCCTCTTGGCAAGCGGCAGCATCACTTATGTTGTGGACAAGCTTGAACAAAAAGGTTATTTAAAACGGGTAGCCTGTCCAAATGACAGAAGGGTGACTTTTGCCCAAATAACGGACGAAGGAAAAAAATTTATTGAAGGCATTTTTCCTGATCACGAAAAACATATTCATACATTGATGTCCGAGCTCAATGAAAAGGAAAAAGACACTGCCATCGAATTATTAAAGAAACTAGGGTTATCGATTTCCAATGAGAAAAAAACAGATGATGGCCAATAAGAAAAACAGCCAAAAACTTGGCTGTTTTTTATTTTGCATGTTAATTATCATTGTTGATTTTTAACACTATGTTGATTGGCATTTTCGAGGAATCTCGCTCTTATCGAGTAGAGTCTCGACCTTCTGGAGCGGAAATCAAAAGGCAAGTTTAACATAGCCTTATTTTAATATCTGCGGAATATTTTATTTCAGGAGGAATTAACCAAATATTGTCGAATTAGTTTAGAGGTTTTTAAATGTCTTTACATACATATAAGGGGGGCAAAAAAATGAGGTTCGAAGAATATACATATGATCGGCCGAATTTAGAGAAAGTAAAGGGAGAATTTGAAGCAGCGCTTGAAAAGTTTGAGGGTGCGGCGACTGTAGAAGAACAAAACTATGCGATGAACGAAATTAATGATATCCGCAATGATATCGGTACGATGTTTAATCTTTGCTATATCCGTCATTCTGTCGATACAAATGATGAATTTTATAAAGCTGAGCAGGATTATATGGATGAAATTCAGCCTGAAGTGGAAGGGTTTGTTACGAAATATTACCAGGCATTGATTAATTCCAAGTTCCGGACTGAGCTTGAAGAGAAATGGGGGAATCAGCTATTTGCGCTTGCTGAGGCACAACTGAAGGTGTTTTCTTCAGAAATTGTACCTCTATTGCAAAAGGAAAATAAACTTTCATCCGAATATACAAAATTAATTGCTTCAGCAAAAATTGATTTTGAGGGTGAAGAACGCACACTTGCCCAATTAGAGCCTTTTACTGAGTCTACTGATCGGGAAATGCGCAAAAAAGCCAGTGAAGCACGATTTGGTTTTTTAGCAGAAAACGAGAGTGAGCTTGACCGTATTTATGATGAGCTTGTTAAAGTTAGAACAGAGATCGCCCACAAACTAGGGTATAAGAATTTTGTTGAGCTGGCTTACTTCCGTATGTATCGTACAGATTATAATGCTGAGATGGTTGCCAAATTCCGCAAGCAGGTGGAAGATTTTATCGTTCCGATTGCCACTAATCTAAAAGAGCGCCAGAGACAACGTATTGGTGTTGAAAAGCTGAAATACTATGATGAAGGTTTTGAATTCAAAACAGGCAATGCTGTACCTAAAGGAGATCCTGACTGGATCATTGAAAATGGCCAAAAAATGTATGATGAGCTCTCCAAAGAGACAAGCGAATTTTTCTCATATATGAGAGAAAATAACCTTATGGACCTGGTTGCCAAGAAAGGCAAGGCAGGGGGCGGCTATTGCACTTATATTGAAAACTATAAATCTCCATTCATATTCTCTAACTTTAATGGGACTTCAGGAGATATTGATGTTCTTACTCATGAAGCAGGACATGCTTTCCAAGTTTATTCAAGCAGTCATTTTGAGATACCTGAATATAATTGGCCGACTTATGAAGCTGCCGAGATCCATTCCATGAGCATGGAGTTTTTCACTTGGCCATGGATGGAAGGCTTCTTTAAAGGAGATACGGAGAAGTATAAGTTTTCACATTTGAGCGGCGGTCTATTATTCTTGCCATATGGAGTTTCAGTAGATGAATTCCAGCATTGGGTTTATGAAAATCCGGAAGCAACACCACAGGAAAGAAAACAGGCATGGCGAGAGATCGAAAAGAAATACTTGCCGCACAAAGATTATGACGGAAATGAATACTTGGAAAATGGCGGTTTCTGGCAGCGTCAGGGCCATATCTATAATTCACCGTTTTATTATATCGATTATACACTTGCACAAATTTGTGCATTCCAATTCTGGAAGCGTTCCAGAGAGAATCAGGAAGAGGCGTGGAAGGATTATTTAAAACTATGCCAGCTTGGCGGAAGCAAGCCATTCACAGGGCTTGTAAAAGAAGCTAACCTGATTTCCCCATTTGAAGAGGGCTGTGTCGAGTCCGTTATTGGCGAAATAGAAAATTGGCTGAATACAGTGGATGATAAAAGTCTATAAAATGTAAAAAAGAGGCGGGAAATGAATCCCGCCTCTTATTTTACTGATTCATAAGCTGTAATCGTAATTTTCTCGTTTTCAATAACAGCTTCAAGCTTGCTGTTTCCGCCATGGTCAATAATGAAATCGGCAATTTTGTCTTCAAGCTCATCTTGGATCACCCTTCTTAAAGGGCGTGCACCAAAAGCAGGGTGGTATCCATCTTCGGCTAATTTCTCCTTAGCTTCTGGTGTTACTGTCAGCTCAATTTTCTGTTCTTTTAATGTTTCCTGAAGCTCATTTAGCATTAAGTCCACAATTTTCAAAAGATGTTCTTTTTCTAATGCTTTGAATTCGATAATACTATCAAAACGATTCAGGAATTCAGGTTTAAAGAAACTTCCAAGTGAGTCGAGAATGCCTGATTCTTTTACAGCATCAGTAGTCCCAAAGCCTACGTGGATTTCTTTATGCCCAACACCGGCGTTGCTCGTCATGATAATAACTGTATCCTTAAAACTAACAGTGCGGCCCTGGCTATCTGTCAGGCGTCCATCTTCAAGGATTTGCAGGAACATGTGCTGTACATCAGGGTGAGCTTTTTCAATCTCATCAAGCAAGATAATGCTGTATGGATTTCTGCGGACCTTTTCTGTTAGCTGTCCAGCTTCCTCGTGTCCTACATATCCCGGAGGTGACCCAATAATTTTGGAAACACTGTGTTTTTCCATATATTCACTCATATCCAATCTGATCATGCTATCCTTGGAGCCGAATAGCTCCTCAGCAAGGGTTTTAGTTAGTTCGGTTTTACCGACACCTGTAGGCCCTACGAAAAGGAATGAACCAATTGGACGATGCTTTGATTTTAGTCCTGCACGGCTTCGGCGAATGGCTTTGGACACCTTTTGCACTGCTTCTTGCTGTCCAATTACCTTTTCTGCCAGATTTGCTTCAAGGTTTTGCATTTTTTCCTGCTCATCTTCTATAAGCTTGCCGACAGGGATGCCGGTTTTCTTTTCAATAATCTCCTGAATGTGGCTAACTTCAATAACCGGCCGTTCAGTCTTCATTTCTCCGTTTAAGGCCTTTTGAAGCTTTAATTCTTCTTCACGAAGTTTTGCCGCCTCTTCATATTTTTCTTCTTTCAAAACATGTTCTTTCTGCCTGCTGATGTCTTCAAGACGCTTTTCAATGTCTTCACCTGCCGTATAGCCTGATTCAAGATTTCTTTTTGAACCTGCTTCGTCCATTAAATCGATCGCTTTGTCAGGAAGGAATCGATCCTGAATATAGCGGCTTGATAATTGCACACAAGCCTTAATCGCTTCATCCGTAAAAGAAACCTCATGGTAATCTTCATATTTTTTCTTAAGTCCCATTAGGATTTCAATCGCTTCATTAGCAGTTGGCTCCAGTACATGGACCGGCTGGAATCTGCGTTCTAGTGCAGGGTCCTTTTCAATTTGACGGTATTCTTTTAAAGTAGTTGCACCGACAACTTGAAGCTCGCCTCTTGCAAGAGCAGGTTTTAAAATATTGCCTGCATCCATTGAACCTTCCGCTGAGCCTGCTCCGACAAGCAAATGGATTTCATCGATAAATAGAATGATGTTCTTATGTGCCTGCAGTTCAGAGATCAATTGCTTCATGCGTTCTTCAAATTGGCCCCGGATTCCTGTGTTCGCAACAAGAGATGCAACATCAAGCAAATAGACTTCCTTATTTAGAAGCTTTTTTGGGACGCCACCTTCAGAAATTTTCGTTGCCAGCCCTTCAGCGATCGCAGTTTTACCAACACCGGGCTCCCCAATTAATACAGGATTATTCTTGCTTCTTCTATTTAATATTTCAATAACACGATTAACTTCTTCTTCTCTTCCTATAACTGGATCTAGTAAGCCTGCCTTGGCAAGCTGAGTCAGATTTCTGCCAAATTGGTCTATGAACCCGCCGTTTCCGCGAGATTTGTTAGGAGCTTCTTTTAAAGGACTGTGTGAGAAATTTTCATTTCCTTGAGAGGAAGCCATCTTTTTCAAGAAATCCTCTAAAGGTATTTGGCCAAAACCTGAAAAGCCATTTATAGCCGGCCCAAAGGAAGTAAGGCTTTTTTGCTTTTCGTTTTGGAAACAGCTATGGCAAAGGTTTAAATTGCGTTCATTTCCATTTACATTAAGTCTCAATTGTACATTAGCTTCATGTGTTTGACATTTTTGACAAAGCATATTTAGCATACCTCCATAAATTTATTGGTGTTTGACTTTGACTATCTTTGACCTTGTAACTTTATTATATTTTGACCTTTTTTGACTTTCAAGTATTTTTTACTGGTATTTTTTAGAAAGTTTTTTCCTTACTAGACAGGGTTTTCAGCATTTATTGGAAAAAGCTCGTCTTTGTTTGTCCCGCCCTTCATATATTGGAAGTGAAGGAGGAGATTGAGTGAGAACAAACTGGGGGGCGGCTTTTCAGATTGCTGCCGTTTACGTGGGAACCGTGGTGGGAGCGGGCTTTGCAACTGGAAGAGAGATTGTGGAGTTTTTTTCCCGATTTGGTTTTATCGGCTTAGTAGGCATCTTAATGAGCGGCTATATTTTTATTTTTCTGGGATCAAAATTAATGCGAATCTCCGCCCGTATAAAGGCTGCGTCATATCAGGAATTAAATGAATACCTTTTTGGCAAGTTTTTTGGATCTGCCATTAATATATTGATGTTATTTATGCTTTTGGGCGTTTGTGCCGTGATGCTTTCTGGAGCTGGAGCAGTTTTTGAAGAGCAGATTGGAATCAGCAAAATAGCAGGCCTTTTCATTACAATAGGGTTAACGATCATTACAATGATAGTGGGCATACGCGGATTATTTGCGGTGAACACCTTTGTGGTTCCGATGATGATCGCCTTTAGTTTTATTTTGATGTTTATCAGTATGAAGCTTCCGAATTTTACGGAACAAGTCATGTTTATCCCTTTTGCTGAAGATGGATGGAAAGCGGTTGTCGCGCCTTTTTCTTATACGGCGTTAAATCTGACACTTGCCCAGGCTGTTTTAGTCCCTGTCGCGTCAGAAATAAATGATGACCGAACCATTAAATGGGGTGGATATCTTGGGGGAGCAGCCTTAACCCTAATCCTTATTTCAAGCCATTTAACTCTTGTCATGCTCCCGAACATCGAAGCTTATGACATCCCGATGGCCGCTATTGTAAAAACATTGGCATCCTCTATTTATTGGATATTTGTTTTTGTGATTTATGGTGAAATTTTCACATCCGTAATTGGTAATGTTTTCGGGATCGAAAGACAAATCAAAAAGTATATTTCTCTGCCGAGTATTGTAATTGTCAGCGCCATTTTTGTTATTTGCTACTTTATAAGTCTGATTAATTATGGAACATTGCTATCTTACTTATATCCTATATTTGGCTATGTCAGTTTAACCTTCATTGTTCTTTTATGGATGAAGCCATTTAATGGGAATGAAAAATGTTGATTTCTGCTCCAAACAACATGGCGCTTAAATCAACCGTGAGCTTTAACAAAGTTAAATTTAAAAGAGATCCGGCTTTGTCCGGATCTCTACATCTGTCTCTTATTTTATCGGTTCTTCTTTCATAATTGTCTTTGCCATTTGAAGGAAAGCCTCTTCATGGTCAGCTTCTTCTTTTGTAAAAAGGGTCAGCTTAAGGGCAAGCTCATCCTTTTTAATAAGATACGCTTTAACTTTCTCGCCATTTTGTTCTGCCTTCATGACTGTTGCGCCTTTAAAAAATTCATCGGCGGGCGCTTTTTCACTTTGCACGTCTTCGCTTACAGCACCTAATTGTGCTTTTGTATTTTCTTCAATCATGCTCCAGTCGGCATCGTCAGGAAGAAGCTCTATGCGCATGTACACTTGGTCATTTTCCGTAAAGTATAGGACATCTTTATATGGCTCCTCTGCTGTCAGTTCATAACCAGGAAGAACATACATAGAGTAGTTCTGATTGTCACTATGCTTAAGGAAGGCTGTATCTTCCTTTTTTTCACCATTGACTGTATAGCTCATATTCTGCTCGAGAATTCTAATAACGCTATCGCCTTCTGCAGATGTGTCCTCTTCGGTTGCATCCTCTTCTTCAGTTTGGTCCTGTCCACTTGTTTCTTTAACCTCATTTTGTACAGGTTCAGCTCCATCCTTGGCATTTTGCTCAGTACCACAGCCAGCCAGAATGGCCAGAATAAATACTGACAATAACATAAATTTAACCATTAATCTCATTTTGTGTTCCTCCCATTGTTCACTTGAAGCACTTCTACATAATTAGACGGAAAGGGAAATAAAGGGTTACATAAATATTCCTATTAATTAGTACATTACCATTTATGCTAAGTATCGACAAGACTCAACAGGAGCTGTTTCATTTAAAAAACAACCCGCAAACTAGGTTGTCCCTATAGTCAATATATTTATTTAAACGGCAAAATTACAAACATAAATAAGTCGAAAATAAGATGGGACACAATCACAAGCGGAATGCTTCTCTTCCAGGCATATAGCCATCCCCAAAATAGACCTGCAATAAGCGCGGCGAAAGCGAGCATCCAGTATCCTGAATAAAAATGGACGGAAGCATAGAGTACGGTCGAAAAAACAATGGAGAGTGCAATATTTGTATGCTTCATTAATCTTTTTTGTACAAACCCTCTCCAAAAGATTTCCTCACCGGGAATAATGATCAATATCAATACAATATAATGCCAAAGAAGTGAAGGTGAAAAATGTCCATAAAGCGTGTTAACTTGATTTAAAAAGGGCAAATTAAGCAAGTCAATTAAGCTGTATCCCAGCCAAAAAAACACATACAAAAAGCCGCCTGAAAAAGCTCCATATGTAATAATAGTTCCAAATGAAGCCTTATCCTCAAGTTCTTCCATTATAATGGAATAGCTAATAAGGAATAAAAGCGAGGCAGAAAATATATACCAAAAAATAGATTTATCCTGAAATGTAAAATACATAAGCAGATGCGCTATAAATAATCCGCCCATAAAACGAATATCTGAGGCAATATTTTTCAATGTTATAACCCCTTTCAAGCAAAAAATAGCCAAACCCTATTTTAACAAAAATAGATAATAAAAAGTAAGGAAAAGATTTCTTGAGACCTGTAAATATAAAATATCCTCTTAATGCTTATCCTATAGTTATGAGAAAGGGGGGAATCACTTAATGACAAAATCTAAAAGAGAGAAGGAACGTGCCTGGACTGTGAGGAAACAAGATCAGCATCCTCACGGAAAAGTGAAATCATTGAAAGAACTTTCAGGAGAAAAGGAATAGTCATAAAAGGCCACCCGCTTGGGGGGCCTTTTGTCCTCATGATTTCCCGTTTCTCAATAGTAGAACAGCAGAGTGGCTTTCAATGCCTCTGAATCCTCTCCTAAGAGGGGGTATGTTAAAATTTGGCTGTTTTCGAAAAGTTTGTTGCTAACAAACTAGTTTTACCTACGACGAGGTGCTTATTCGAGGAAGCTTATTCAATATCCTGCGGAAAGAGAGGGAGCGGGAGACCCCGCAGNNGACTGGAGCGGAAATCAATGGCCAAGCTTTATAGTCCAAAAACAACAATCTATACCAAAAGAGCCTAAAAGTTAAACCAATTGAAGCAAAGCAGGTAGCCAAGGCTATGGCTTTTATTGCAAAAAAAGAGGTAAAGGGGATACAAACCCTTGAATCAGGCTCAATGCAAAAATAAAAAAAGCAGCAAGCCAGCTGCTTTTTTTTGAATATGCTTCTCGAGGAATGCGCTTTCATTTTTTGTTTTTATACGGCAGATTCCTTTACAACTCTATAGTTTTTATGATTTATAACCGTTCTTTGATCTAAATCGAGATCACGGTAGTTGTCCATATAAGTTAAGTCTACTATCACGGAATTTTCATTTACTTTCTCCACAATCCCCTGTAATCCATCTCGAAATTCGATAATATTGCCAACCTCTGCTTTCTTCAAAGACCATCTCTCCTTTTTTTGTCCACTTCTTTAGCTGATTAATATCAGTTTGCACTATATTGTAAAAAGCGTAAAGAATTTTGAATTTATTTGGTGTATTGTTTTCTGAAAAAACAAATTCAGTTGTCAGGTTGGTAATATTATACCAGATTCATAATTTTTGTACATTAAAATTATTAAATATTCAGAAAAAAACAGGTCATTAATGAATTCATTTTGCTCCCTTTAAAAATCAAATCAAATTATATATCATATAAAAATAGAAAGAGACAGAAGGAGTTAATGTCATGAAAGAAGAACATGTACAGGAAGTTTTAGACCAATTAAAAGAAGGAGTCATTTTGGAATTTCATGTTTCCAAAGAGGATTTTCTTCCATTTCGGAGTGTGCTCGTAAAGCGGGAGGATTTCAAGCATTTCCGCGGAATAGCCCAAAGAGGCGGTCATGTAGTGTACCAATATTTAGAATCTCCGCGCAGTTAAACCTTAATGTTTGGAAATGTTTTAAAACGGGTAATGAATATATTTTTCCAGATGTTTGAAGGTTCTGCAAACGGGACCATTAATTACCTAATGATATAGGGTTTGTTAGCTGGTAGCCTGATAGTATAGAATTCTATCAGGAGGAATACATATGAAGAAACAATTAAAAAAAGCGGCCGCTGCATTGCTTGTGGGCACAAGTCTATTTGCATTCCAGGGAGAGGCTTTTGCAAGTGTACATAACGTAACTAAGGGGGATACTCTATGGAAAATAAGCAGCCATTATGGTGTGCCAATTTCTAAGGTAATGACTCTTAACAAACTGAACTCCCATATGATTTATCCAGGCCAGTCTATTAAGCTTCCGGCGACAATTACACAGGCTGAAAAAAATCTGATGGCACAGCTTGTTCATGCTGAAGCAAAAGGAGAGCCGTATGCAGGCAAGGTTGCTGTTGCGACAGTTGTGTTAAACAGAGTGGATTCACCTGATTTTCCTGACACTGTTAAAGAAGTAATCTACCAGGTTTCAAATGGCTATTATGCTTTTACACCGGTAGCTAACGGGGAGATCAACCGCCCAGCTGACAGTCAAGCAATGAAAGCGGTGAATGAGGCGCTTGCTTTCAGAGGGAAGGGAAAAGGATCCTTATTCTTTTACAATCCGCAAACCAGCACAAGCAAATGGATTTTTTCCCGAGAAGTAACGACCGTTATTGGAAAACATCAATTTGCTAAATAAAAACTGTACTGAAAAGGCACTTGAGCATCTCAAGTGCCTTTTATTTATTCCTTTATTGATAATGGAATAGAGGGTTGTTATTTTGGGGTATAAATGCAATATAAATGAACATGAAGGAGAAGTGGCATAATGAGCAATTTTAAAGGGAAGACCGTCATTGTGACCGGGGCTGCAAATGGGATCGGCCAAGGGATTGCCGAAGCGTTTGCCAAAAAAGAGGCGAATGTCGTCATTGCAGATATCAATGAGGAGAAAGGGAGAAAGCTTGAAGAAAGTATGAAGCAGCAAGGAATTTCTAGCCTTTTCATTAAAGCTGATGTAAAAGATGAAACTGAAATATCCAGATTGATGGCTAAGTCGCGTGAAGCTTTTGGTTCGATTGATATCCTAATAAACAATGCAGGAATTTCGAAGTTTTATTCTTTTTTTGATATGACAGTAGAGATGTGGGATGAAGTAATCAATACAAATCTTAGAAGTGTCTTTCTGTGCAGCAGGGAAGCAGCAAAAAAAATGAATGCAGGCTCAAGTATTATCAACATTTCTTCCACAAGAGCAGAGATGTCAGAAAGCAATACGGAAGCCTATTCTGCTTCAAAGGGCGGGGTATCGGCCATTACGCATGCTTTGGCAAGAACACTTGCAGAAAAAGGAATCCGGGTAAATTGCATTAGTCCCGGATGGATTGAAACAGAAGATTATGAAGAGCTTAGGGAGATTGATCATAAACAGCATCTTGCCAATAGAGTAGGGAAGCCTGAAGACATAGCCAGAACCTGTTTGTTTTTAGCTGATCCAGAAAGTGATTTTATAACAGGAGAAAATATCACAGTTGATGGTGGAATGACGAAAAAAATGATTTATGAACATTGAACAGGCTACTTGCGCAGCAAGACAATATTTAGCAGAAAAACTGCACCAATAAAAAGAATGCATAAAAGAATTTGAAAAAACATCTGCTCTCCTCCTGCCTTTTTAACAAGAGTAAACAATCTTCTTTAAGAGGTTATAATTCTGTTGTAAAGATAATGTTAAAAAACATTAAAATGATGAAAATAGTAACAAGCACCCTGTTCTAAATGGTTCCTTTTACTCATATCCTTTAAATGCTTTCATGCATTTAGAGGAGGGAGGGGATCGTATGGGAGTTACCATGATTAAGATTTCATCTGTGTATTTTGCGGTTGGTGTCCTGCTGGGGTATTATATGTCGAGTACTCATTCCTATTTATTAGCGCCTGTCCATGTCCATATTAATTTACTTGGCTGGACATCTCTGACTCTAGCAGGTATCCTCTATTATTTGTTTCCAGTTTTAGCTGAAAACAATGCAGGAAAATGGCATTTTTGGCTCCACAATATCGGGCTTCCAATTATGATGCTTTCACTTGCAATGGTTCTTGTATCAGGAAATAATGCCTTTCTGCCGGGAACTGCAATCGGCGCTACCATTACGGCTGTTGGAATCTTCTTATTTGTTTGGAACATCCTGAAAAATTTAAAAGCTGTATAGAAGATAAAAATACGCCATGGCGAATAAACAGGGCGTATTTTTGATTTGGATGATATTTAGTCTGGTGGCATTTTACTGTTTCGTTTTTAAATCGTGGTATAATTTTTTTGAGTATTCTTTCAATGTCTGGATAATCTCTCGGCGGGTTTGTTCATCCTCAAGACCGCTAAAACCATAAATAGCTTCGGAGCCGGCAGCCTTTTTCCAGACTGGCTCACCAAGCATTCTGATTGTGTTTGCATTTAAGTTAAAACTAATTTCTATGAGGTATTGGTTTTCACCAATGGATAGGTCCATAGGAGATTTAAACTTGGTTCCGTTCGGGCTGATATCCATAATGGCTGCAGGAAAACTTGGGGTTTCTTGTTTCTTCCCATTGATATGAACAATTTTCACTTTACCTTCCAGCGGAGTCCGAAATTGGAATCGGAAGGCTTCTTCCCTTTTATATCTCATTAGCAATCACCTGTTTCAAATAATGAAATTATTGTAATAAGAGAAATTATTTAGTAAAATCATACCACTTAAGAGAAATAATGCAATTAAAAAATTACTTTTGAAACAACTAATAAGGATAGATTACAGGGGGAAATGATGGAATATTTGGACAAACTAAAAAAAGAGATAAATAAAGTAATAGCAGGGAAGGAACAACAGGCAGAGCTGCTGGCTATTTCTTTGCTGTTTAATGGGCATATTTTATTGGAAAGTGTTCCTGGAACAGGTAAGACGATGCTTGCCAAATCTTTTGCCCAGTCCATTAATGGGAAGTTTTCGCGCATCCAGTTTACACCGGATGTTCTGCCAAGTGATGTGACTGGCATCCAATTCTTCAATCCCAAAAAGCAGGAATTTGAATTCCACCAGGGGCCGATTGTCGCTAATATTGTTTTGGCAGATGAAATTAATCGTGCAACTCCCAGAACTCAGTCGAGTCTTTTGGAAGTGATGGAGGAACGACAGGTAACCATTGATGGCCATACTATTTCCCTGAGTACTCCATTTATGGTCATCGCAACCCAAAATCCGTTTGAATCTCAGCAGGGAACTTTTCCTCTTCCAGTTGCACAGCTTGATCGATTTTTTATGAAGCTGGCAATTGATTATCCAAGTCTCGCAGAGGAAAGAACTATGCTGAAAATGTATAAAACAGGGACAGCATCCGTTAAGGTCAACGCAGTTCTAACGGCAGATGAAATAGACAAACTGAAAGAAACTGCCGGCAAAGTCGGCATGAATGAGCCCGTTGAGTCCTATCTGCTTGAACTAGTCCGGAAAACGCGTGAGCATGCCGATATTGAGTTGGGTGTAAGCCCGAGGGGAACGCTGGCTTTGATGAAAGCCTCTCAGGGGAAGGCGTTTTTGGAAGGCAGAAATTATGTAGTGCCAAATGATATTAAATTTATGGTACCGTATGTGCTTGGTCACAGGATTTTTCTTTCAACCGAAGCATCCATGACAAAAACTCCAGAGTCCGTCCTCCAGGATGTGTTAGAGTCAGTACCGGTTCCTGTAGAGTCAGGTGCTTTCTAGTATGGAGTGGAAAAAGTTTAGTGTAGAAGACAACTCATTGTCTCTTACAGGCATATTGGGAATCTTTTTATTACTGGCTAGCTTTTATTTTAAATCCTGGCAGGTTTTCCTGGCTGCCGTTATATTTCTTCTGCTAATTTCTGCTAATTCATTTTATATGAAGAATCTGGGGAAAAATCTTGTAATGCAGAACCCTAAAAAAAGACTTAAATTTTTTCCTAATGAAGAGGGCAATTGGACCTTGAAGTTTGAAAACAAAGGGCTGCCCATCTTAAGAGGCGAACTTAAGGTCTTTTTTGATGATAGTGTTGCACCGCTAAATTATGAATTGGCAGAAAGGCTGGGAAGATACGAATTAAATATACCTTTCACCTTAAATTATAATGAACAAAAAATAGTAACCATACCCTTTGCTGCGAGAAAAAGGGGAGTTGCGAAAATTAGAAGACTGGAACTGTATGTTCCCCATTTTTTAGGGTTTGGAGAGACAATTCTTGAATACAGAGCACAGATAAAGCAAGAAGCTCTAGTATACCCGGTACGGCTTCCTGTTAAAAATAAACTGTCCTTCTTTAAGGATCGCCAGGGTATTTCCCAGGCAGCCTACTCACTCTTTGAGGATCGTCTTTCACCTGCAGGAATCAGGCAGTATGTATCCACTGACAGCTTTAATAGGATCCATTGGAAGGCCAGTGCAAGAAAACAAAACTTGCAAACAAAAATTTTTGATAGAGTGGCAGAAACAGGCTGGAATATCTCTTTGAATGTTTCGGAGGGGCATTCAATCTCCGGCCATCTTGAAGAATTGATCAGCGGGGCAGCAGATATGGCTTATTACTGGGTGAAACAAGAAATTCCTTTTTCTCTATGTATAAATATTCGTGTTGCCGGCAGCACTCCTTTTTATTTTATTCCTGCTGGTTCAGGTAAAGAGCATCTTCAAAAGGTACTTGAAACATTGGCACTTGTTGATAACCATTCATCTTTGTACCCATATGAAAAAATGCTTTCATTTTATGGAAGGAAACTAGCCGTTCAGCCTTACTTTATTCATGCTGGTCAAAGCAAACCCAGTACTATAAAGGTGTTCAATTTGATTAACCGAAAAGGGGCATTATTATATGAATTGTATCTTTCTGACAAAGATGCCGTGATCCAGCCCCTCCAATTGAAGATAACAGAAGTGGCCGGACGATGAAAAAACTGTTTGAAGTGACTTATCTTCTCGGGATAGAAATCCTTTTTGGAGCGCTGCTGCTATTTCCTTTTTATATGGCTAAAGAGACAGAAGTGCCTTTATTAAATTATTTTATTCTTGTTTTCCCTGCAGCATTATTGTTTGCTTCCCTTCTTTACAGGTTTAAGGAAAAGGCAAGGATTCTTTTTATTGTAACTGTCATGCCATATATATTTATAACGGGAAGACTTCTCTCTTTTTCTGTCCCATTTATGGTTTTGTTAAGTTTTTTTGTTTTTTGGAGAACGCTTGTTAACTTTAATGAACACGACAAAAAGCCAGAAGGTGGATGGGCTCTCCTAACCATTTTTACGGGCACTTTCCTGCTTGTTTTTTCTGCAATCTTATCCGGAATTTATACTGAAGAGATTGTTGGATTGATGCTTCTTAAGCTGTTTTTCCTTGTTGCAGGCGGTTTTATAAAGCGTCTTCTTGATTCAGATGCAGAAAATGAGGAAAAGAAAAAACTCTTACTGTATTTCATTTCCTTTTCAGGCCTAATTGGAGCTGCCGGATTATTGATTGCTTCCGGCATGAGCATTTTTAAAGCAATATTTTTTGGCATTTTAAAAATAATTGCGTCAGCCGCTGCGTTCATCGCTTCTCCATTGTTTATTTGGGCAGAGAAGAAAGACTGGACAGAAGAAATGAAACTATTTCCTGAAAATGAAAACGAGCAAAAAAGTGAGCTCCCTGAAGAAGTGGTTGAACTTGGGGAAAATGAGCACTTTTTTGATCCAGCTATATTATTAACGGCTTTGTTTTGTGCTGTGTTAGTATGTTTGTTTATTTATATTTACAAAAAGAATAAGCTTGTTAGACCCGAACGGAAGGGGATGGATGCCAGTTCCTATAGGATTAGCAATACAGCTTTAAATAGAGGGTCTTCGCCTTTCAGAAGATTTAAAAACAGTTCACCTGAAAATCGTATTCGGAAGGAAATTTATCAAATGGAAAAACTTGCGGCGAAGCTTCAGCTTGGCCGGTATGAGTTTGAAAGCTTATCTGAATGGATGGGGAGAATTGGGTTAAAGGAATATGACAAGATTGTAGCTGTTTATGAGCAGGTCCGTTACAGCCCTTCTGAAGGCTTTGAGAATTTCATTGAATATAAGCAGGAAGTCGACAAAAAGAAAAAAGAACTCATAGAAATAAAGAAAAAAAATGTTCAAGAGAAGCGTGCTAAACAAAAAAACAGCTTCACAGAGAAAATACATAAAAAATAGTATCCAGTAAAGCCTTTTCTCATGATGGGAATAGGTTTTGTTTTTTTGATAGGCATCATGATACATAGCTATTGTGATTAAGTGGATATTATATTGGGTAAAGGGGAGTGGAAAAGGAGATGTCTATGACTGGAAATTTGTTATTTGCAATAAAGAAACTGCGCTATGGTGACATCCTTACCCTTCCTAACCTTGAGGTCTACGCTGGAAGGGTAACTTGTATTATGGGTGAGAGCGGTGCCGGTAAGTCCACATTGCTAAAAATGATGAATAAAATGCTGTCGCCTGATAAAGGTGAGATTTATTACAAAGGTACATCATTAGAAGATATAGATTCCATCCAGCTTAGAAGAAAGGTAATAATGCTATCGCAAACTCCATTAATTTTTCCCGGCACGATTAAAGAAAATCTGCATATTGGTTTTAAGTTGACTGAAAAGGATTCGGTGGGGGATGAGATCCTTGAGCAGGCTATACATAAAATGCATCTGGAAAAGGAACTTAATGAAGATTCCGGTAATCTTTCAGGCGGGGAGAAACAGCGATTGGCATTAGCAAGGGTTCTCCTGCTGGAAGCTGAAACTTACCTGCTGGATGAGCCGACTTCAGCATTGGATGAAGAAACAGAATTAAAGGTTTTGGGGAACTTTATTACAGAAGTTAAGAAAAAACAGGCTTCTATTATTATGATTACCCACTCAAAGAAAGCAATCGATCATTTTGGGGAGGACATGATCGATCTGGCTCAGCTGCAGGAATGAAAAATTTTAAATAGGAGGGGCAGCTATGGAAAACAGCGGGATCATAGATATAGAACTTTGGAGGCTAATTTCAGCTTATATCTTCGTCCTTTTTCTCATTTTTATTTTTAAGATGAGAGGAATAGCACGTGAAAAAGTACTCATAATTGCTGCCTTCCGTATGACGCTCCAGCTTGTGATTGCGGGTTATGTTCTAACCTATCTTTTTGATTTTTCCAACCCGGCATTAACCATGGCTGTAATCATTATTATGGAAGGTTTTGCGATTTGTACCATCTATAAGCAGGCAGGTACGCCCCTTCCAGGCAGCCTGAAAAAAACAATAGCTATTTCCATGGTTACTGGCACAAAGTTTTGCCTTCTCTTTTTTAACTTTGTAGTTATCAACTTTGAACCATGGTATGACCCGCGATACTTTATACCAATTGCCGGTATGATTATTGGCAATTCAATGACCGGTATCACACTAAGTGTAAAGGAACTTTTGCAGTCCTTTAAAAACCAGCGGGATATGATTGAAGGTGCATTAATGCTTGGTGCTAATCCAAAAGCAGCGGTAAAGCCATATGTTAATCATGCCTTTGATTCAGCTGTTTTGCCGACTATCAATAATATGCTTGGGATGGGCATTATTTTTTTGCCTGGAATGATGACAGGGCAAATCCTTTCAGGAGTGAGTCCATTATTGGCAATTGAATATCAAATCGTTATCTTACTTGGCATTTTAGGAAGTGTAGGGCTATCCGTGATTATCTTTATTCTTTTTGCTTATAAAACCTTCTTTAATCAAGATGCGCAATTTTTACCTGAAGGAAAGTAATAGTAAAAGGAAGAACACTCTCTCTTACAGCATTTCATTCTATTCCCCCGCATATATTTGAAGCATCAATTAAAAAGGGGCGGGATGAAAAATGAATCTGGAAAAAGAAAGAGCGAACAGAGTGAAATGCCTATCGGATGATATATTGGAACAGTTGATGGAAGATAATATTGCTTATAACCCGGAAGACTTAAAAAATGTGATCGAAATGCTGGCACGCTCGGTTGCCGATCTTGTTAATATTTATACCGGCCAAGAACAAGATCATTCAACAGCCCTGAAAGGAACTGTTTCAAAAATGAGAGTAAGCTACAACATTCTGCACTATAAGGAAAAAGCGAAAATTTTGCGGAAGCGGAATAAGTATCGCCCTATTATGGTGAAAAGAAACTAAATAGGATTTAATGGATTTAGCCAACTAAGGTATACACAAAAAGAAATGAAATGATTGGAAAATGAAAGCGTTTAACTGAAAAAAGTGTGAACAAACGCGAAAAATTAGAGTTTTTTCATTGTCTAAATGTATGTGAAATGCTATTCTTTTGTCTGAGATGTAAGTTGTCTGATGACTTAAATATTTGCCGGGAAAATTCCCGATTACAAATAGGAAGCGTTCAAGTAAGAGGACAAAATGAGCTGAGAAGATCAAGAAGCGCAAGCTTCTCCGAGTAAACATCGCAGAAAAGCTTTTCTTTTCCAAGAAGCGAGAAGCAAGCCGATGAAGAGATTTGACTGCTATTTTTTCTGGACTTTTTGAACAACCTATATACATGAATAAATGGCCATTGGAAAAAATAAAACAGCATATAGGATAGAAACATCCCGGCATGATTTTAATATTTTCTTCCTGCTGCTGTTTTCACAAATATTTTTCCGGTTCCGCGCTTTTTAAGTTAGTGGGGCAACGCCTTGCACATCTTAACTTAATTAAAATTTATTTTTATAAGAAGGAGATTGATCCAATATGGTTCAAAAACAATTCAAAGTAACTGCAGAAACAGGAATTCACGCTCGTCCGGCTACAATGCTTGTACAAGCTGCAAGCAAGTTCGATTCTGAAATTCACCTTGAGTACAAAGAAAAGAAAGTAAACTTGAAATCAATCATGGGTGTTATGTCTTTAGGCGTTGGACAAGGTGCTGATATCACAATCATTGCAGAAGGTAACGATGAGCAGGATGCACTTAACAGCCTTGAAAACACATTGAAAAAAGAAGGTTTGGCTGAATAATGAGCTTTTTAAATGGAATTGCGGCATCAAGCGGTATCGCTATAGCTAAAGCATACCGTTTGGTTGAACCGGATCTATCTTTTGGAAAAAAAACAGTAGAAGATGCTGCACAGGAGGTTGAACGCTTCCAGGCTGCACTAACTGCATCAAAAGGTGAACTGGAAGTAATCCGCGATAACGCCCATAAAGAACTTGGCGCCGATAAAGCGGCTATTTTCGATGCTCACCTGCTTGTCCTGAGTGATCCGGAACTAATCTCGCCTATTGAAGATAAAATTAAGACAGACAAAGTTAATGCAGAATCTGCATTAAAAGATACAGCAGATATGTTTATAACCATGTTTGAACAAATGGACAATGAATACATGAAGGAACGTGCTGCGGATATCCGTGACGTAACCAAACGTGTACTTTCCCATTTGCTTGGCGTCCAGATTGCCAATCCAAGCATGATTGCGGAAGAAGTGATCATCATTGCTGAAGACTTGACTCCTTCCGATACGGCTCAGTTAAACCGCCAATTTGTTAAAGGGTTTACAACTGATATCGGAGGCAGAACTTCTCACTCTGCCATCATGGCGCGTTCCATGGAAATTCCAGCCGTTGTAGGCACAAAGGAATCAACGAAGCAAATTAAAAATGGCGACTTAGTCATTGTGGATGGATTAAAAGGCCTTGTACATATTAATCCTACCCCGGAGGCTGTAGCCGAGTATAAAGAAGAACACCGCATGTTCGAGGAGCAAAAGGCTGAGTGGGCCAAGCTGGTTAATGAAAAATCAGTTTCTGCTGATGGCCACCATGTTGAATTGGCAGCTAACATTGGTACTCCTAAAGATCTTAAAGGTGTAATTGAAAATGGCGGAGAAGGCATCGGCCTTTACCGTACGGAATTTTTATATATGGGAAGAGACCAGCTTCCTACTGAAGAGGAGCAGTTCGAATCCTATAAAGCTGTCCTTGAAGGAATGGAAGGGAAACCAGTTGTTGTCCGTACATTGGATATTGGCGGAGACAAAGAGCTTCCATATTTAAATCTTCCAAAGGAAATGAACCCTTTCCTTGGTTTCCGTGCAATCCGCTTATGTCTTGAGGAACAGGATATTTTCCGGACTCAATTAAGGGCTTTGTTAAGAGCCAGCTCTCACGGGAATTTGAAAATTATGTTCCCGATGATTGCTACACTTGATGAATTCCGACAAGGCAAGGCAATCCTTGAAGAAGAAAAGCAAAAGCTTGTAAGCGAAGGAACAAAGGTTGCAGACCATATTGAAATAGGAATTATGGTCGAGATCCCTTCAACTGCCGTTATGGCTGAGCAATTTGCAAAAGAAGTCGATTTCTTCAGTGTTGGAACAAATGATTTGATTCAATACACCATGGCTGCAGACCGGATGAATGAGCGAGTATCATACCTTTATCAGCCATATAATCCAGCGATTCTGCGATTAGTTAAAATGGTAATCGACGCAGCTCATAAAGAAGGAAAATGGGCAGGCATGTGCGGGGAAATGGCTGGAGACGAAACTGCGATCCCATTGCTTTTAGGGTTGGGGCTAGATGAATTCTCAATGAGTGCTACTTCAATTTTAAAAGCGCGTTCCCAAATCAGCCACCTCAACAAAAAGGATATGGAAGCACTAGCAGAAAAAGCGCTTCACATGAATACAGCCGAAGAAGTAGTAAAAGCTGTAAAGGAAGCAACTAATTTGTAATAAAACTGAAATAAAATAAAAGTTTTAAATTACGTTTCCGGGGTAAATAAGAAGTAAGCACTTAGGTAAGACTTAAGTAAGCTGATCATTCTCATTTTCCCCCCTTTTTAAGCCGGCCTGGTAAAGGCCGGTTTATTTTTTTATCCTCCTCGGGATGAAGCATAAAATCAGACTTAAGATTGAACATATTCACTTCTAATGATTGTTATCCAGAGATTATAATTTTCCTATAATAAGCTTATAACTTATAAAAGGAGAGATGGAAAATGATTACCGTGATAATCAGCTTTCTGTTTCATGATCGATATATAAGCTTGAAGGAAAAGTATACAAATGAGTTATATGAAAAACAAAGCTCCTTCTTAACCCGAGTACTTCATTAAAGAGCCCAAGCCAGGGCTTTTTTTATTTTTGTTTTTTGCAAAGCTCTAAAATAGTTTTTTTCTTTTAATGGAATTGGGGTTTATTGTAAGGGGAGAAAGGAAAAGGTAATGAAAAAGGAGGAATTTCACATGAAAAAGAAAAGTTTAACTTTGCTTCTTACCGCAATGTTGACTTTCACGCTTTCAGGATGCATGCAGGACACGCAGCGGTCCATAGTCAACAGCCACGCTGAAGCCTTGCTGACCAAAAACAACGAGCTGCAATTCCGCTTTAAAATTAATGATAAAATCCTTTCGGAAGAAGAGTTATACAAAGTTAAAGTATCAATACATAATGAAAAGCTGGCAGCTGCACTTGGGACAGATGAAGTCGTTTATGGGGAAGACACCATCATTGACGGGGAATATATTGAAGTAAACAATAAAAAGGGAAACTTTATTTTTATGAATCCCATTCCTTTAAATGAAGACCTGCATGTTTTTGAAATAGAAGACATGATTGTTAATGAAGATGCAGTTTCGGTAGAAATCATTAATGATGATGAAGTGGTCGCGCGAGCATTCTTGAATAATTTTTCTTCACAGCTATAGAGAGCGACAAAAATATTTATAAGCTTCTTTTTATCAGGCGTTTTCATAAAGTTTGTTGCTTTTTGAAGGTAAACGTTTTTTAACTGCTGAGTTGATTGTAGCGGAGGGCACTTGATCCTCGAATACATTCGCATTTTCTTACGACGAGGTGTTATTCATGGAAGTTTATTCAATGTCCTGCGCGGGAAGAGAGGGAAGTGCGAGACCCCACAGGCGGAGCCGAGGAGGCTCGCAACCGTCCCCGCGGGTTCGCTGAGTAAGCCGTGCTGAAATCAATGGGCAGAATTAATTAACAAAAAAACAACAATCTATGAGAAAAGGGGCTTATATAAAAAAGCGTTTACTTTGGCCGATTTTGGGTATTATAAAATACGCGCATAAAATTGGGGATGGACCAGGCAATTGCCTGGTCTTTTGTCGTGTGCAGACCTTTTTTATTTTAAAAGGATAGAAGAAGTGCTAGAATTAATATTAAAAATTCAGATATTTTAAAGGAGAGGGGTCACTCAAATGATTTCACCAGAAAATACAGTTGTAGGCTTTGTAGGAACAGGGGTAATGGGCAAGAGCATGGCTAGACATCTTTTAAAGGCTGGATATCCATTAGTTGTTTATACCAGAACCAAAGAAAAGGCATTTGATTTGTTAGAGAGCGGTGCTGAATGGGCGGAAACGCCACTGGAGGTTGCGCAAAAAGCAAATGTTATTATTACCATTGTCGGCTACCCTGCAGACGTGGAAGAAGTGTATCTTGGCGGAAATGGAATTATAACGAATGGCAAAGAAAATACATATGTAATTGACATGACGACTTCAACACCAACGCTGGCTAAAAGATTATATGAAGAAGCTGCCAAAAAAGGAATGCAAGCTTTGGATGCTCCTGTTTCAGGCGGGGATATTGGAGCTAAAGAAGCCAAACTTTCGATAATGGTTGGCGGAGACAGGGAAGCCTTCCTTGCAATCGAACCAATTTTCAATCTCCTTGGAACAAATATTGTATATCAAGGTAAAGCTGGCTCCGGGCAGCATACAAAAATGTGCAACCAAATCGCGATTGCGTCAAACATGATAGGAGTCTGTGAAGCGGTCGTTTACGCCGAAAAAGCCGGTTTAGATCCAAAAACCGTTCTGCAGAGCATATCTTCGGGAGCAGCTGGCAGCTGGTCATTATCAAACCTTGCGCCAAGAATGATTGATGGCAATTTTGAACCGGGCTTTTATATAAAACACTTTATCAAGGATATGAACATTGCCCTGCAAGAAGCAGAAGCAATGGACATGATGACACCTGGTCTTGCGCTTGCGAAAAAAATGTATGCCGAGCTCGCGGAAAAAGGTGAAGAAAGCAGCGGCACACAGGCATTATATAAATATTGGCAATAGGCGTCAATGCATAAACCCCCCATAATCACTTCAAAATAACAATGAAGATGAAAAAGGGGGTTAGGCTTGTGGCAAAAAGAACAAAGAAAAACGATCCTCAGCAAAAAAATAAAAAAGGCTTCGATTCCGCTGTAATCGACTCGGAATTCTCTCATGAATTCGGCAGCACGGATACAAACAAAATTCATAAAGATAAAGCCAAAAAAGAAAAAGCACCAAAAAATAACGGGCAATATAAAGGACAATAAGCAGAAAAAGGCAAGCAGCGGGATGCTTGCCTTTTTTATTTGGCTGAAGGTTAGGTGCCCAATCAGATAGCTCTACTCCTTAAGCCCTTTCAAATAGCTCTCAATCCGATCCATGCCTTCTTTCAGGGTTTCCATAGAATAGGCAAATGATATTCGGAAATAGCCTTCACCATAGGAGGAGAACGCACTTCCTGGAACTACTGCAACACCAGCTTTATCAACAAGTGATAAAGCGAAATCGAAAGAAGTCATCGAAACAGGGGGCATTTTGATGAAAAAGTAAAATGCTCCGTCTGGTTTGACGACATCTAAACCCATTTGTACTAAGCGGTCGTATACGTATTCGCGGCGCTCAGCATATTCCTGTCTCATTGGAAGAGCATCATCCTTCCCTGATGTCAATGCTTCAAGGGCAGCCATTTGCGATATAGAAGCTGCACATGTCACGTTATATTGATGGACTTTCAATAGATGCTTTGCCACGTTTTCTGGTGCAAACAAAAGTCCTATGCGCCACCCTGTCATTGAGTGTGATTTGGATAATCCGTTAATGACAATGGTTTGTTCCCTCAATATAGAAGCAATCGAGTGATGGGCCTGACCATAAATAAGTTCACTGTAGATTTCGTCTGCAAGGATAAAGATATCGCGCCCCTTAACAAGGGATGCAATTTTCTCCAGCTCTTCGATTGTTAAGCTAACTCCTGTTGGATTCGAAGGGTATGGCAATACAATGCAGCGGGTTTTCTTGGTAATCTGCTTTTTTATAATATCAGCAGTGAATCTGAACTTATTTTGCGTAATATCCGTAAAGACAGGAATGGCGCCGCATAGCTTGATAATTGGTTCATACCCGGGGTAAACTGGCCCTGGCAATATGACTTCTGAACCTTCTTCCAAAATCGTTCTGAATGCAATGTCGATTGCTTCGCTTGCGCCGGAGGTAACGATGACCTCTGTTTCGGGAGCATATGTAAGATTATACTTTTCTTTTATAAAAGCCGCTGCAGCTTTGCGCAAGCGTATGTCACCGGCATTGTGCGTATAGGATGTAAAGTTTTGGTCGATGGCATTTTTTCCGGCTTCTTTTACGTGCAATGGCGTCGGAAAATCGGGCTGACCGATTGAAAGGGAAATCATATCTTTTTTATCGGCAACCATGTTAAAGAACTTTCTAATTCCTGAGACTTCTATGTTTTTAACTTTGTCATTAATTAAATGTTCCAATGTTGTTCACCTCTCGTTATCATAATTTATATTCTATCACTTTGCAGCCCGCTGTTCTAATTGCAAATTACAAAAATTAAAAAAGCCCTGAACGATAAAATCAGGGCTTTGCTTGCAGTATATTCTATTTTAATATCCGTAATCCCAGTCCACTTCATCTTCGTGCCAGAATATAGGAGAAACCGCACCAAAATCAATCACTTTATTTTCAAGATTGCATTGACAATGTTTGTCTCCGCACTGCTCTTTTAATTCTTCAAAAACCGAATGCTCAACATTTTCAATGATCGTCACTTTATTTTCATCATGATAAAGGATTGCTGTACCTTTCATGCCTGATTGCACCTCTTTTTATTATTATGTAAACGAATTCGCCGTTTACAAAGCTATTGTATGCCTCATATTAAAGTGTGTCTATACAATTGTGAGTATGTTCACAAAAAAGTCAATATGAAAACGTTTTAAAGATAATTCAACAGAGTCAAAATTTAAAAGACCATATTATATTTATCATTAGGCGCTGGAAAAGCTCATTGTTGTTTTTTGCACCCTGTTGATTGGAGCGGAAGGCACGAGCTCNNCGGACCGCCCGCGGAAAGGGAGTGCCTCGTGCTGAAATCAACAGGCAAATTTAACAGAGCCATTCATTAAAAACCATGTAAAATTTTACAAATAGTTGAATATAATTCATTTAGACATTAACATAAGTAGATAGTGATTAGTAAATTTTTGAGACTGCTAGTTAGTATTTGATTAGAAATTTATTAAAATCAGGAGGTTATGAAGTGGAGACAACTTTAGAAAAGCAGCCCTATGAAAGCACGAGGGAATACGGGGGATTCTGGATTCGTTTTGCGGCCTATTTAATTGATTCTATAATAGTAGGAATCCCTCTGTTTATTTTGACCATCATTATTTTCATGATTTTCTTTGGTGCATCTGACGCCTTTAATATGATGATGAGCGACCCTGCTTATCTTGAATCCGAAATGACTGACGCTGAGGCGCTTGCCCTCATGGGTTCCTACTTAGGGGCGACTGGTGTCACGATCATGGTCAATTTGGTGATTGCGCTTGCTTACTTCGCTGGTTTGCATGCATCCAAGTGGCAGGGAACTGTGGGAAAAAAGCTATTAGGCTTAAAGGTGACTGACCTTAACGGTAATCGAATTTCTTTCTGGAGAGCGTTGGGAAGGTACCTGGCCATGTCTATTCTGTCAGGAATTTTATTTATAGGATTCATTATTGCGGCTTTTACAGAGAAAAAGCAGGCACTGCATGATTTGATTGCAGGTACTGTTGTAGTTAAAAAATAATTATTTAAAAAGCTGTGTGGCATCCTGCCATGCAGCCTTTTATTATTGTTATAAGCAATAAAGGATTTATTAGCTGTGTGTGGAATATAATTTTAAGAAAGGGAGGATATACATGCGAAAGGAAGAGATTGTAAAACATTACGAGTCATTTTCTCTATGGCTGGAGTCTTTGAAAAAGGTTGAACAGAAACGCTGGCAGCAGCCTGTTTCAGAAGGGAAATGGCCAGTTGCAGCGGTGGTTGCACATTTACTCTTTTGGGATAGATATTCACTAAAGGAACGGTTTCCGCTATTTAAAGAAGGTGCGGAACTTGAAAGCTTTCCGGATTTTCAAAGTGTCAATGATGCCGCAAAGAAATACGCCGCAAAGCATGATCAGATTGAGATAATCAGCGAACTTTTGACTGTTAGAGAACAGTTTCTTAAAATGCTCCACAACTTTACTGAAGAAAACATGGATACTTCGTTTATGATTGGCAAGCATTCTCTAACAATCCGTGATTATTTTGTTGATTTTGTTGAGCATGATCTTCACCATAAAAAGCAAATTATGGAAGCAACCGGTGTGGACAATTAACACCGGTTGTCAGGTAAACTGAACTTTGATTTCAAAACTGTAATATAGGATGCCATGACATCGCTCAGCAAGGCAGGCAACGTTTCCTGCTCAGAATGGTGCACCCAATAAAATAACGTGCCGAAGAACGAATTAACAATCATTTTGGCAATTTGGGAGGCATTTGCCTGATCGTTAAATTCACCTCTTTTTTTCCCTTCTTCAATCAAGCTTATTAAAATGGACCTGAATTCCGCGGCCAGCTGGGTTTCAGAAATTTGAAAATCCTTTACTACCGTACTTATATGAAAAATAGATAAGAGCAGGATCGGTCCGAATTCCTCATTATTAATAGCCATAAATTTAAAAAGCTTATGCAGGTTTTCTTCTATTGATTCACTGCTATCCATGACATCTTTATAAAACGCATGCATCAGCTTAAGCTGGGATTTTCCCACTAAATGGAGAACAGACTCCTTTGAATGAAAGTAATTAAAAAAGGTGCCTTTGGCAACCCCTGCATGGTCGGTAATTTGCTGGACAGTTGTATTTTGGAATCCCTGCTTCTTAAAAAGCTCCACAGCGCTCTTAAAGATTAATTGTTTTGTATATTCTTTTTGTTCCTTCCTTTTCATTATTACCCACCTTAAATATAATACTTGCTATTATAGCATAATAAAAATTAATTATTGAAATATTCATTTAACTTTTACAAAACTTTTTATTTTAGGATTTTATTTAAATTCAACAAAATAAAAAGGGTTTTCCTGACCAGTCTTGAATAAGGAATAAGGTGTTTTTTACCAGAAGGGGCTGATGAGATGGAAGTTGAAAAAACAGAGCTTCGTAAACAGGGGAAATTAAATTCCTTGCGGCTCTATATGACAATGCCAATAGTATCCTGGGCACTTTATGATTTTGCAAATACTATTTTTTCATCCAATATAAATACGATTTTCTTTCCTTTTTATCTCCAGGAAGTAATAGGGGAAAATGAAGTTTTAAACCAGATTGCAAGTACCTTCATTTCCTATTCAAATGCACTGGCAAGTTTTTTTCTAGTGCTTTTTTCTCCCTTATTTGGAGTTATGATAGACAGGACGGGAAAAAAGAAGAAATATATAGTGGCCTTTACGCTTATTACAGTACTGGCAACTATTTTAATGGGAGTCTTTGCATCAAGCCAATTTAGCGGAAAAGTCCTTGGGCTCCCAATTTATCTGGCCTTGGTCATTTTATGCTTTGTAATAGCAAAGTTCTTTTACCATTCAAGCTTGGTCTTTTATGATGCGATGATATCAGATTTGGGTACAAAACAGGAAATACCTTTAATCTCTGGATTTGGGGTTGCAGTCGGGTATATAGGAACCCTTGTAGGACTGACGGTATATTTATTTGTGGGGGATAACGGTTTTCATGAAGCGTTTATACCAACAGCTGTATTATTTCTTCTATTTTCATTGCCCCTATTTTTCCTTGTTAAAGATAAGCCGCTTGAAGTAAAAGAAAAACAAAGCTTTTTATCAGGCTATAAGGAAATTTGGCAGACTTTTAAAGAAATGAAAGATTACAAAGCCATTTTTACTTTTATGATTGCTTACTTTTTCCTGAATGATGCTATTGCAACAACAATAGCCATGATGGCCGTGTATGCAAAAACGATTGTAGGCTTTACTACTGGAAAATTCATTTTGCTTTATCTCGTTTCGACTGTTTCCAGTATCATTGGTTCCTTTGTATTTGGATATATCACAAAGGCGAAAGGGCCTAACAAAGCTGTTAAATATGTGGGAGTCCTTCTCCTGGTTGCGCTTGCTATTGCTGTTACTTCTATAAATGAATTGATGTTTTGGATAGCCGGCAGCATGTTTGGTATTGCTCTGGGATCTATGTGGGTTACGACAAGAACGTATATAGTGGAATTGACTCCTGATCATAAAAGAGGACAATTTTTTGGTCTTTTTGCGTTTTCAGGAAAAGTATCTTCAATCATTGGACCGCTTATATATGGAAGCATCACGTTAATCTTTGCTGATTATGGAAACCTGGCGAGCAGAATGGCTCTTGGCTCTTTAATGATTCTCACGCTAATAGGATTAATTATTCACTCCAGAATTAAAGAGGATGGCAAATTTCCAACACATTAAGTAATCCATTCATCCGGATTGATTTAATATATTTTCAACGATCCTCCGTACTGAGAAAAAAGGAAGCTGCTTAAACAGAGAATTCTGCCTGGCAGCTTCTTTTCCTGTGGTTTAAGGACGCAAACACAGGTCTTCCTTCATAGGGGTATTATTAACCTATTAACATTTTATAAGAAAAAATATCCATTCATGGTATATTAATAGAGAAAAATGCTTTTATTACAAATAGGAAGGGCGAAAGAAATGGAGCAGAAAAAAGGCATTTTACTGGAGAGCGGAACGAATGAATTGGAGATTGTTGAATTTACAATAGGCAGAAATAAATTTGGCATAAATGTCATTAAAGTAAAGGAAATTATTAATCCAGAGCAGGTGATTCCGGTACCTCATTCTCATGGACACATTGAAGGGATTATGGAATTGAGGGGAGAAATTCTCCCAGTTGTTGATGTAGCTGCTGCATTAGGCATGAAGCCTTCCGGAAATCCGCAGCAGGATAAGTTTATAGTCACTGAATTTAATCAGCAAAAAATTGTTTTTCATGTACATAATGTTTCACAAATCCATCGAATCTCATGGAACCAGATTGAAAAGCCTTCTGAAATGTATCAAGGGCCAAACAGCCAAGTTATCGGAGTGATTATGCTTCAAGGGGAAATGGTGCTCCTATTAGATTTTGAAAAAATGGTTACCGAGATTAATCCTGATTCGGGGATCAGCATACAAAAGGTGCAAAAGCTCGGCAAGAGAGAGAGGTCTGATAAGAGGCTTGTTGTTGCAGAGGATTCGCCGTTACTTCGAAAGCTGCTGCATGATACTTTGAATGAAGCCGGCTTTTCTAATCTTGAATTCTCTGAGAATGGGCAGGATGCTTATAAGTATTTGGTATCGTTCGCAGAAACTGGTTGTGATATCACTAAGGAAGTACATCTAATGATAACTGATATTGAAATGCCTCAAATGGATGGCCATCATCTTACTAAGAAAATAAAAGATCATCCACAGCTTTCCGGTATTCCTGTTATCATCTTTTCCTCCCTCATAACGGAGGATCTCCGCCATAAAGGGCAAATGGTAGGTGCAGATGCACAAGTAAGCAAACCGGAGATTGCTGAGCTGATTCACTTTATTGATCAATATGCATTATAAAAATTGATTATATACAATTAAAAGCTGGGTTTCCCCAGCTTTTTGCTTTTAAAAATAACTTTCGCCCAGCTTCTTAAAGACAGGTTTTTCATAGTGCTGTTTCTTCTGGTGCGGTTTGCTGTTATGTTCTTTTAAGCCCGTATATGTCATGAGCAGCTTTTTCGCAGTGGTTAGAGATAGAGAAGCTTTCGGATTTCTTACAAAAGAATCAAGTTTTCCAAGATGTGGTAGTTTTGAAAAATCCTCCTTTGAGGGCGGCAAGTGAAATGAATAATTTCCGCATTTCACTAACACATCTGACTGCTGCTGGCTGTTTTTGGGATTGCCTGAGTAGTGTAGGCCTACCTTGCTGGCTTTCCCTTCTTTAATAAGTTTTTGAAGCGCATCATGCTTGAGCTTATATAAAAACTTAGGGTTTGGTGCTGTTTTTGCATGGCGGTTAACGGTGAAGATAGCTTGTGAGAGGTTTTCAACCGTTGGATGCAGATGGGGATTTTGTTTCTTGTCCGAATTCAATTTTATGGCTCCTTTCATATTGTAAAGGGGGTATAGTCTTATTATACCCCTTTTATTCCATAAAACCAACATGAGTATCCATACAGTTGGTTTTAAAAGGATTCAGGCCTGAAATTGTTTTTCTTCGGGCGGCTGGCTGAGAGCTCCTTTTCTCATAATGGCCAGAAGCATAAATAAGCCCAATAAAATAGTTGCCATCCCCGCTCCTATCAGAACGAAAGGGACTCCCAGCCATTTAGCAAGCAGCGCTCCCGCGGCAGGAGCAATCAGCATGGAAAAGGTCTGCAAGGACATAGCGGCAGCAGATACTCTTCCCATTATGTTCTTGGGGGTTTCAGACTGCAGAACATAGCCATATGGAACAGATTCACCCGCACCGAGCAGGCCAAGCAGACATGCACCTAGTATCCAAACTAGCTGGGGAAATTCAAGAATACCCATGCCTCCCAGCCCAACCGATATTATTAAGGTGCCGCTAATAACAGCAGAAGAAGCCATCAGATGAATCGGTTTTCGGTTCCATTTTGTCCACTGGCCCAATATGAGTGAGCCCACAACACTTCCAAATCCCACTGCACTTATAAGCAGTCCGAAATTTCCTTCGTTGAATCCCAGATGCTGGGCGATAAATACAAAAAGCCCATCATATAGAAAGATGATAAAAAAAGCAGCCGAAGATAAAATAATTGATATTTTTAAAAGGGGAGTTTGAGCGATATGCTTAATGCCCTCAGAAAAGTCACCCCAATATTTTCTTTTTTCAGGTTGGCCTGTAAGTTCCGATTTCTCCAATCTCTCAATTTCTTTTAAATCAGGAAGAAACAATAAAAAGAGAACAGCTATTAAAAAGCCGGCTGCTTCAAATAAGAAGGGGCTTTTCGGTCCAAAAAGAGCAATAATTCCTCCTCCCAAAGCAGGCCCTGCTATTTTCATGGTGTTAACGGAAAGCTGGCTAAGAGTGACCGCCTCTGAAAGAAGGCTATCAGGGACGATCATTCTGATGGTACTTTGCCTAGCAGGATCATACAAGGCAGACACGGTACCTTTTAAGAAAACAAACAATAGCAAAACATAAAGGTTTGGAGCAAAAAATAAGCCTGCCACAAATATAACTCTGAAAAGAAGGCAAACGATCATGACAGTTTTTTTGGGTAATCGATCGACGAACACACTGGCAAAGGGACCAATGATCACCCAAGGCAGTCCCAGGACAATGATGACTGAAGCGATAGCGGTTTCGTCCAGGCCCCAATGGTAAGCAACAATAACCTGCAGAGCGATAAGATCCAGCCAGTTTCCGAGATCGGAGAAAAGCTGTGCCCCAAATAGTGAACGGAAAGGCCTTAATTTCAGAGGTTGAAAAATGCCTGCTTTCATTGATCATTCTCCTTTTTTTCGCCAATTGCCCTTCTCCGCCGTTCAAGCAGCTTTTCAGTGTTTCCATAGGGATCCTGGCCATCGGGAAGGTCATCATTTTTTAATATCACTAAAGATTCTTCAATCCATCTTAATTCTGTTTCCAATCTCATTTCGATGAATCGGATCGTAAGTATACCGAGCTTGCTTATATAGGAGTATCCATTCTTCGGCCATTCTTTTACGAACTCGAGAAGGTCTTCAGTTTGTTCTTTCCTTTTTAATAAATGGCTAATTAAGTCATCATAATCCATATCCTCATGCCAGGTCGACATCTTCATAAGCAATTCATCTTTTATAACAGGATAGGAGGGTGGAGCTTTTAGCCAATTTTCAAACTCTTCCCAGCCTTCGGGGGTAAGTTCATACAGCTTTTTCTTCCGCCCTTCCTCCTCCTGTTCCAGAGTATAAATAAATCCATCTTCCTCCAGCTTTTTTAATTTCGGATAAATACTCCCATAGCTCATCCCCCAATAAAGGCCTGCAGCTTTATGCTCGAATTCGGATTTAATGTTATAGCCGGTGCTGGGCCAAATACTGAGAACAGCAAGTAATGTGTGCTCGACAGACAAGAATCATTCCCCTTTCCAATATATCGGGTTGATGTATCGATGTGATATATCATTATGATATATTAACCGGAAGGGAATTTCAACCAAAATATTAAAAAGCCTTCGCCTATTTTCGACGAAAGCTTGAAGATGTAATTTGCCAAATGTTGATATTGGCACCCTGATGATTGGAATGCGAGCGCCTAGAGTGGAAACCGGCAGGAAGTTAACAAGGCCATTAATAAAAGAAAATATTTACTGCCTAATCAGTACCCTCGTACCATTTGGAACAATTCGGGCTAATTCTAAGACATTTTCGTTATACATTCGAATACAGCCCTTGGAAACATACTGACCAATTGATGAAGGATTGTTGGTCCCATGGATCCCGTAGCCGGATTTTGATAAGGAAAGCCACATCACACCAAAAGGGCCACCGGGGTTAGGCTCTCGGTTCACAATTACAAATTCACCGATTGGCGTTTGGGTAAGCATTTTGCCTACAGCGATTGGATATACCTTTTGGACAGCACCGTTTTTTAAAAGAGTTAAATTTCTTTTTCCGCGAGAAACGATGATGGTATATGGAATGGTATCGGGATTCGGAAGGCCTGGGATTAATATTTGCTGGCCAGGAAAGATAAGGTTGGGATTTGCGATGGAAGGGTTGGCTGCCAGCAGCTGACTGAGAGAGCGGCGATAGTTTCTTGCGATTACCGCCAGTGTCTCACCTGCCTTTACAATATGATAAATAAAAATCATTCCCTTCTTTAAAGGTCTAATCAAATATATGCTCGGAAAATAGAACATGGAACTTGTAAACAATATGATAAGGAGAGGAGGCACCCACTAAAAAAGAAAAGCCGCCAAAAAGCTGCTTTTCTTCTTTAGTTCCCTTTATCAGTGTGCAGAGTGAATACTGTCATTTCAGGGCGGGATAAAAATCGGAAGGGAAGTCTCGTAGTGCCGAGTCCTCTGTTAACATAGAGGGTTAGGGGGTCCTGGCTGCCGATCTTATAAAAACCTTCGTGATATCTTTCAGCATATGGCGGCTTTACTAGTGCTCCAAAGAAAGGAATTTTTATTTGACCGCCATGGCTATGTCCGCTTAGTTGAAGATGTATGCCGAAGGAAGAGGCGCCATCAGCCAAATCAGGAGCATGTGACAATAAAATTTTATAGGAGTCCTCCTCAATATTTTCCACAGCCAGCTTAATATCAGGCCTTCCCAGCATGGCATCATCAATGCCGATGACATGAATGCTGCTTCCTGAAACGTCAATTTTATAATTTTCATTAAGTAAGAGGATAAAACCAGCTTCATCCATAATAGTTTTATAGATGTCAGATCCATAACCGCCATGATCATGGTTTCCGTAAATAGCAAATTTGCCAAGGGGTGCTTCTAGATTTTGCAGAAGAGGAGCTATTTGATTGGCTTCTGAATACTTATTTGGCTCATCCATTAAGTCACCAGTAAAAAAAATTATATCTGGCTTAATATTGTTTATCTTTTCTATTAATTCTTCCAGCTGGTTCAGGTCATAATGAAACCCGAGATGTGTATCGCTGAATTGGACAATTTTAACATTATTGAAAGCTTGCGGAATTGCATTATTAAGGATTTTATGGTTTGTAATATCCAAAAGCCGGGTCTCTATATCACGTGCATAATAGTAGCCTCCCGCACTTAAACCGAAAGCGGCAGCAGCAAAACCGAGCGCTCTTTTTAAAAAGGATCTTCTGGACACTTTTTTCGGCATTTAATTTACCAACCTATCTATTGAAATTTTGTGCTCCGAAATACCAACTTAAAGGCAATTGCCCGGCTTGGCCTTCTTTTAGCCGTACCTTCTAATACTATCAAACTATGCTATTAAAAAGAAGGAATAACTCTTTTGCTTCATTTACTTCTTTTTCCTGTAAAACCTAAGAAATAATCGATAAATAATTCGAAAATTCTCTCTATTAATGGTAAAATATAAACTGAATGACTATTCAGTTTCTGGGAGGGAATACTTTTGAAAAATAAAACGGTTATTGTGACAGGTGGTTCAAGCGGAATGGGGAAATATATGGCTAAAAGGTTTGCGGAAGCCGGAGCTAATGTGGTTATAACCGGCCGAAATCCGGAAAGGCTTGAAGCGGCGAAAGCAGAAATTGAAACATCCCCTGGACAAGTTCTGACGGTCCAAATGGATGTACGTGAAATTGAACATGTGAAACACATGCTTAACGAAACGCTGAATACCTTCGGACAGGCTGATTTCTTAGTTAATAATGCAGCCGGCAACTTTATCTGTCCTGCAGAGCAATTAAGTGTCAATGGCTGGAATTCAGTTATTAATATTGTCCTGAACGGAACCTTTTATTGTTCAAGTGAAGTCGGTAAATACTGGATTGAAAATGGAATAAAAGGGAGCATTATAAATATGGTTGCTACATACGCATGGGATGCCGGTCCAGGTGTCATCCACTCTGCAGCCGCCAAAGCAGGAGTGCTTTCCATGACAAGAACTCTAGCTGTTGAATGGGGCAGAAGGTACGGAATAAGAGTTAATGCCATTGCTCCTGGTCCAATAGAAAGAACTGGCGGAGCAGACAGACTTTGGGAATCAGAAGAAGCTGCCAAGAGAACACTTCAAAGTGTACCTCTTGGCAGACTGGGCAAGCCTGAAGAAATTGCTGAATTGGCTTTCTTTCTGTTCTCAGAGAATGCCGGGTATGTTAACGGAGAATGTATTACGATGGATGGAGGTCAGTGGCTTAATCAATATCCATTTTAAGAAAAGCATTAAGACCGGCTGATTTAAATCAGCCGGTTTACATATCCTATTGGTAGCTGACAGCTCTGGATCTTAAAGCTTTCCATGATGAAATAAAGCGTTCTTTTGAAACCTTTACTTGTTTTCTGCCGGAAAGCGGATCATTTAAATAAACATAGTTATCATCGTAGCCAACTAAGACTACAGCATGCAGGTCCAATGGCGTTTTAATCGTTTGGCTGCCGTGGGTCCATGATTCCCAGCGGTCTGGAAGTCTGTAATCGCCTGTTGTCCAGACTACTACAGGAAAACCTTTTGAAGCGTGATTTAAGACCGAATTAAAATCCTGGCCAGTTAAATTAACCGCTCTTCCAGGCAGGTATTTATTTACCAATTCCTCAATGGGTTTATCGAATACAGCATAACCTGCACGTTTTCCAGTCATATCACCAACAAATCCTTCGGCAGGGTTTCCCCATTTTACGATATCATTTTTGTAACGGATAAGCGGATCATTATCTTTTTTTACACGATTATACAAATCCATTTTCCCTATTTTTATACCTGCATATTGCAGGACCATGGTAAGGCTTGTAACTTCACATCCGTATTTTAATTCCGGATTCTGGTTTATAAGTGGAACATCAAGCATGACAGACCGTTTTGTATCTTTCACATCCGTATTTTGGGCTGTTAATTTTTGCACTCGCGGCTGTTCTTCCTTTGCCTGTGTTTGGGTTCGGCCTTTCACTTCACTTGAGGATATGTCAGCCTGTTGGCCTGTTGGACTCACTGGCTCGGAATGACCGCATCCAAGCAAAGGAATAAGAAGGAAAACAAACAGGAAATTCCTCATGAAATACCCTCTTTCTCTGATGTCCTGGTATTAGCATGTGAAGAGGGGGACTCCAATATAATGTTAACCTTATGGAAAACCAAGCGGATTTATCAATTTGTGGAACCTGTATTTTGAATAGTAAATGCTGAAGGAGAATATGGTATAATAATTCATTAATATACATAGGGAGGCTAATGGACATGGATGCGTTGGATATTCTTACAGATTTGGATAATGTTTTTCCTTATTTCCAGCCAATATTCAGTGCGGATGAGCATCGTGTCATTGGTTATGAGGTGTTGGGACGGTATAGGGGACCTGCGGGTATAGTCAGCCTGGGGCCCTTTTTTCAGGATGAAAGCATTCCTGAAGAATTTCGGCTTGAGGTTGATTACGAAATCCTGAGGAAGGCTTTAGAAAAAACAATTAATCTTGAGAAAGATATTATGCTGTTTGTAAACAGGGATGCAGATTTGCTTATGCATAATGATGGAGAACAGTTCCTGAACACGCTTCGTGAGTATGAAAAAAAAGGCATAAGCCTCGACCGCATTGTTCTGGAAATTACAGAAAGAAATTACAAAGGAGATATCGATCATCTCGATCATCTTTTAAATTATTACAGGACTTATGGAATTAAATTAGCAATAGATAAACTTGGCAATGAAAGCAGCCATCTTGACCGGATTGGACAATTGGCTCCGGACATATTGAAGGTTGACTTAATTTCAATGCGTTCAACGGCCTCAGTTTATAATTTTAACGATATTCTATATTCATTATCCATGCTTGCAAGAAAAATTGGCGCAAGCTTGCTTTTTGAGAATATAGAAATGACTTATCAGCTGCAATATGCATGGAAAAATGGCGGTCGTTACTACCAGGGATATTATTTGCAAAAACCTTCAGAACATTTTACCGAGAGAAATCTGCTAAAAGAAAAACTAAAAAATGAATGCCATCAGTTTATTACCCATGAGAAGAAAAAGCTTGAATCGCTTCACCAGGTGACACTCGAGTTTAACGAAAAGCTTAATGACTTTATAAGTAAAAACCGTAAGATAACCAATTATGAAGAAAGTCTGGAACATCTTGCCCAGCTTTTGGATGGAGCTGCCTTTCGCCTTTATATTTGTGATGAAGATGGTTTTCAGAAATCAGCAAATATTTTCAAGAAGGACGGAGGATGGATCCTCCAGAAAGAATATCTCGAGAAAAATTGGAGCTGGCGCCCATACTTTCTGGAAAATATCATGAAGATGAGAATAAACAAAAAGGGCATTCTTTCTGATTTGTATACCGATATTGAAACAGGGGAAACAATAAGGACCTTTTCGTTTCCACTAAATGCGGACGACTATTTATTTGTGGATTTATCATACAATTATCTTTACGAGCATGATGGATTATTATAGGGAATATAAAGTGTGCAGGATGATAAATAAACAAGTATAAACAGGCTCTTATTGAGGAATTGTAAGTGTAGAACCTTTCCTTGAGGAGAGATTAAAAATGAGTATGTACATGTTGATCATAGTATTCATCTGTATGGGGATATTAGTCTATTCCCTGGTTTACACCTTGTTCGTTGCAAAAGAACGAAAAGCCGTCAGAGGAGATATCGATACGGAACTTCCAGATAAGGTGCAGAAACATGCATATCTGCGAAACCCTGTCATGCTGACTTATGTTATTTTCTTTTTGATCCTTATTCCAATGGTTATTTATTTTTCACTAACATGGAATTGGTAAAAGACCCAATAGAGGGTCTTTTTTTGTGAAATGAATTGGTAACATTTACATGGTGTTTATAATTCACTTTGTCGCCTAAAACGTTAATTCTTTGTCAATACGGGTAAATTTAAAGCAAGAAAAGAATGTTCCTGTCAAAACATAAGGGAATTTCGGGAACGAAAGTAGCAGGTAGGTCATTCATTTGCTGGTAAAATTGAGGATAAACAAATAGGAACCGATAAAAGAAAGGGAGAGTGGAATGTACAAGCACTTATTAGGATTTTTATTTACTCTTGCAGCCATATTCGCAGTGATGCCTTCCCATCCAAACGCCGAGAGCGGCTTTTCAAACAATGAAGACGTATACAAATTTTTACAGGATGCATTCCAGGCACAAGTATCATTAAGCGAGGAAGAGCGAAGCCTGGAGGATGTTAATGAATTGCTTGCACCTTATTTTTCGGGAGCAGCTAAAAAGCAATTCCTGGAAGAAAATCTTGTTTCAGAAAATGGGAAATATATGATCTACGGATCGGATGCCGCCAATTTTTATATTCCGTTTTTTACATATTCGGAAGAGACCAAGATAGTAACAGAGAAAGAAAAGGTTTATGTATTTGAATATTTTCCGGAAAACGAAGAAGGTCCGGTAGGCTATGAAAGCCATTATGAAGGGGTATTGCTTGAAAAAAATAAAGGGAAAATGAAAGTTGCCCAATTTTTAGGTGATAAAGTACCTGAAAACATCTTAGAAAAAGTAGAGAAATCCCAGCAAGAATCGGAACAAACTTCATTTAAAACAGCTGCTGAACCGGTTTGGTTTAATAAGCCAGCATACCAAATCACCTTTCTATTAAACCCTTTTGATGCATTCCTCCGGTCAGGAAGCATGCTATTTACAGACGATAAGCAGGGAGTTATGGCCCTTTTTGAAAATCAGGAAATAAACGGGCAGCTGGCTTCTAATTAAAAGAACAGAGCTTAAAAGCAATGGTATGCTTTTAAGCTCTGTTTTTATTCTTTAATTTGCAGAACTGATTTGAGTTTCTCCAGGTCAAATCCTGTAATGACCATGTCCCCGATAACAATAGTTGGGGTGGAGAAGGAATTATATTGCTTGGTCAACTCTCTGTGAGCAGCTGCATCTTTTTTTATATCTTTTATTGTGAAAGAAAATCCATACTCTTTTAAGAACATTTTAGTTATTTCACAGGGTGGGCAGTCCGGCTGTGTATACAAGATTATTTCCTCCAACTTAACATCCTCCCCTGGTTTAGTAATTATCATCTTAATTCAATTTTCTTGAGTAATCAATCATTTTGCTTTTGAAGATAATCTATTAGCCCCATTGAGCATACTTCCATGTCAACGGAAAGGATTTCATAGACGGAATGGTCATTGGGTATGCCTTTCTCATCAAGATATTCCTTAACTTGGCTGGCAAGTATGTCTCTTGCTGCATTCATTTGCTGTTCAAAGGAACTTCCTTCAGCCATCCCTATCTTGCCTGCCGCAAGAAAAACTTCAAGCCACTCCCGGATTTGCTTGTATACCTCCTTAGGATCTCGGCTTATCCCGTAATGTCCAAAAAAGATATAATCTAAATCCATTTTTTCATACATTGAAATAGAGTTCAGCATTTTTTCAGGATCAAATTGATTTGGTGAAGTTGATGGCAAATATAGTTCAATGCCTTCCATTGCTAATTGAGGATAGGTTACACCCGCAGTATCCCCGGTAAACATCCCATTTAATGCCGTGTGGAAAATGCTGAAATGGTGGTTGGCATGGCCAGGGGAGTTAAAAAATTTCAGGGTGCATCCGGCTCCAATGGAAAGCTCTTCTTCATGTTCTTTAATCATTATTTTTTCTTCCGGAACAGGGAGTATCGGATTGAAGAGTTCATCAAATTTATCACCGTAAACAGCCCTCGCGCCGGCAATTAGGCGGGAAGGGTCAGACAAATGCCTGGCCCCTTTTGGATGAACAATCAACTTAGCGTTTGGACAGTGGGTAAGGAGCAGGCCTGCACCTCCTGCATGATCCAAATGAATATGAGTAACGATGATATAGGCTACTTCCTCTGGTTTGAATTGGAGCTGCTTCAGACCTTCCAGAATGTAGGGAACTGAGGGGCTAGCAGACGTTTCAATCAAGGTTAATTTTTCTTCGGTTAAAACATATGTACCGGTACGTTTTTCCAATGAAAGATCAAGATCATCAATTAAATAAAGGTTTTCAGCTAGTTTTTCAGGTTTTTTCAAAAAAAATCACACCCTTTATAAAGCTTTTGCTTGTACAAACGCATGACATTATTTTATTCTGTTAATATTGGTATGTAAAGCGCCAAGGTTGAATATTCTGAATTCAATTCGTAAGGATAGAAACATGCCAAAAGAGAAACCTTAATGTATGATTATGGGTTTTGTTTTGAAAGGAGAGAGAGCATGTCACAGCTTCAAGGTATATTAACACGCTTAAAAAGCTTGCAGGAGCAATCAACTAACGGAGAGCCGATGCAGAGATTTTTTGAGGTAAATGGCGAAAGGAAATGCCAGGTTACCTATCATCCAAAGAATGAAACATTTGAATTGGAAGTATATAACGATAAAGAGAAGCCAAAAAGATATCAATTTGACAACATTGATATGATCACCATCGAAATTTTCGACTTGATTCAATAATTCTCCACATACATAAGGGGCCTTTTTAGGGGCTCCTTTTTAATTTGCTCTTTACTAAATCTTTGCCGGAAAATTTTAGGGAATGATATAATAACTAAAACAAATGGCAAGAGGTGCTATATGTATAGTTTGCTTATGATTCTGCCTTTTTTTTACAGTGCTTCTTATGCTTGCTGATTTAATCTATACAAAAAAAGAAGTAGTCATGATCCGGAAAATACTTGAAGACATGAAAAAGATTCTTGAAGAAAACAAAGGCAAAAAGTAAAACATACATACCCTGCTGAGATATAGAACAGGATATGACCAAGAGGTGATACGATGATGCCAACTGTTAAGTGTCCAAGCTGTATGGCAGAAAAAGAAATTGATGGAGTTCTGACAGCCCAGTCAAATCAGAATGTAATCTTTCGCTGCCCCAATTGCCATTATGAGGTTAAGGACATTCAAACCAGCAAAGGATGATTATGTAAAAAGGGGGCATATTGCCGGAGACTGTGATAAAATAAAAAGGATTCATAACTATTTTTTGGGGAGTTTTCGGCGATGATTAGTCTTCATAGCGAGGAATTTTTAGAATTTAACATTAGTGATTTCATGATTCCTTCAGAGCGGGTAGCACATGTACAGGTAGGAAATAACCTGGAGCACGCGCTTTTGGTATTGACAAAAAGCGGCTATACAGCCATTCCAGTTCTTGATCCGCATTATAAACTTCAAGGTTTAATCAGTACTCCAATCATCATGGATTCAATTCTTGGCCTCGAGCGGATTGAATTTGAAATGCTGGAGAAAAAACGAGTGGAAGAGTCTATGAACCGTACGATTCCACGTCTTGACATTGATGCCTCTATTCAGCAATCTATCGCTCTTTTAGTTGATCATCCTTTTTTGTGCGTAGAAAACAAGGAAGGCTATTTTGAGGGGATACTAACTCGAAGAACTGTACTGGATCAGTTGAATAAGCATCTCAGAAGATTAAATAAAAAATAAAAATTATTCAGCTCCCGTATAGAGGGAGCTTGCTTTATTTTTAATGATAAGAAAACGCATTTGTTTTAACTGCAGGCAGCATGTAGTCTCATTTGGCGTTCTGCTTATCATGTTGGAGGGGAAAATGTTTGGGCCAGGTCATACATAAAAAAATGCCTGACGGAAAGAAAAAAGTAACGAAAAAACCTTTTGTACTTGCTTCAGTTATGCTGGCCATGTTCATGGGTGCAATTGAGGCGACCATCGTATCAACGGCTATGCCTGCTATTGTGGGTGACTTGGGCGGATTTGCTTTATACAGCTGGGTATTTTCAGCATACTTGCTAATGAATGCTGTTACTGTTTTAATTTACGGAAAGCTATCTGACTTATTTGGGCGTAAGCCTGTTCTGACGTTTGGAATTATTATCTTTTTAATTGGCTCTATTTTATGCGGGTTCGCCGAGTCCATGACCATGCTTATTATATTCCGCCTGATCCAGGGATTTGGTGCAGGTGCGGTGATGCCGATTGCTACTACAATTGTTGGAGATATTTACACAAAAGAGGAAAGGGCGCAGGTGCAGGGCTATCTATCAAGTGTCTGGGGAATTTCAGCCATTATGGGCCCGGCAATCGGAGGCCTTCTTGTTGAGTATGTAAGCTGGCGTTATGTATTTTGGGTTAACATACCGCTTGGCATTATGGCTATTGCAGGCTTATGGCTCTTCCTGCATGAAAACGTTGAAAGAAAGAAGCATCAAATCGACTATGCTGGGGCTGTACTTTTAACTGTTTCAATATCTTCGCTGATGTTTGTCCTTGTAGAAGGAGGTACAAATTGGGCGTGGAATTCAATTGAAGCAATCAGCCTGATTTCTGTGAGTGTTATTTCATTTATATTATTTATCCTGCAGGAGAAAAAAGCGGCTGAACCGATGATGCCTTTTAACATTTGGAAAGAAAAGCCGATTCTGATTGCAAACCTGGCCTCTTTGACGACTGGTGTTATGCTGATCGGAATATCCAGTTTCCTGCCCGCGTTCGTCCAGGGCGTTATGGAAAGGTCGCCAATTGTGGCTGGTTTCACACTGACAACAATGTCAATCGGCTGGCCCATAGCTGCAGCAGCTGCAGGGAAACTGCTGTTGAAGATTGGTTTCAGAACTACGTCAATATTGGGCGGGGTATTTCTTATTTTAGGCAGCATTGTATTTGTTACGCTTACTCCTGAAGCAGGGCCGATATGGGCAGCAGCCGGCAGCTTTCTTGTCGGTGCAGGTATGGGCTTAACCAGTACTGCCTTCATTGTCTCCATTCAAAGCACGGTTGAATGGAAGCAAAGGGGGATAGCCACTGCCGCCAATATGTTTATGAGAAATCTTGGCAACACCATTGGAGCAGCATTATTAGGTGGAATTTTGAATAGCCAGATAAAGTCATTTATCCAGAAAAATGGTGAAAATATTGATGCTGAATTATCTCTTGATTCTGCGAATGTGCTTTTAAATGAACAAGCAAGAAATAGTATGGATGAGGGAGTTAAAGAGGTTCTGCAAAATGGGCTGACATTCTCGCTGCACTCGGTTTACTATGCTGTTTTATTGTTTGCTGTTATTAGTTTTATATTGGTCATTGCGCTGCCAAAAAACGAAAAGAAAACAGCTGCTTAGAATATGCTTCTCTGCCTCAAAAAGCTCTGCTGCTGCAGGGCTTTTTGTTTTAGAAGATTTTTATTAAAAGCTGGATGATTAAAAGGATTGTAATGGTATGCAAAAGCATTTTGAGTATTCCAACAGATACTTTGTTTGCCAATCTGACTGCTGTTTGGGCCCCAATGATGGATCCGATGGCAAGGAAAATGGCAATGCAGATATTGAAATTGCCGGCAGCTACATATGAAAAAATGGACCCTGAACAGCTGACAAAGGTTTGGAAACGGGTAAAGGCCACAGCTTTTAAGTAGGAAAAGCCCCTATTTAAGTACATCAACATCAGCAATGTTCCTTGCCCAGGGCCGAACATGCCGTCATAGACGCCGATTCCATACAGGTAAGGGTAGGTACCTTTTGTATTTTCAGCCCCTGCCTTTTCGGATGGTTTTTTTATAATGGTAAGAATGAGAGCAAAACAAAGCAATGTCACAGCAATGAGTGTCATCGTTTTTTCTGAAATCGTATTTGCCAGCAGCCCTCCTGAAATTCCTCCACTCCATGCAAAGGGAGCAGTCTTGGCAGCAGATGCAAAAGTGATCTTTTTTTCCTTAAGGAGTACAAGGAAGCTGGAAAATGAGCTGAAAATATTAGAGAACTTAGCTGAAGCTATCGCCGTATGGATTGGTACACCCAGCATTAATAATGAGGGCATGCCAATCAATCCTCCGCTGCCTGCCAATGTACCAATAAATGTCGCAATAAATCCAATTATGGTAAAAATGAAAAGCTCCATTTTTCCTCCACCTCCTGTTCCTGATATTATTTTATTCGGGTTCTTTTGATAATGAAATTCGATTAAAATTAAGATATACTATAAGAAAAAGTTATGAAGGGGGATAGAAATGTCTTCACTTACTGAGTTTCACCTTTTATCAGTATTGGCTCAGGAAATGAATATGAGAAAAGCGGCTGAAAGATTATTTGTTTCCCAGCCGGCTCTTTCCCAGCGGCTCGTGAATATTGAAAAAGAATGGGGAAGCAGGCTTTTCATCCGGTCCCAGAAAGGCTTATCCCTTACTCCAGCCGGTGAACTTGTCATACAATTTGTCAATGAAGTCCTTACCAAGGAAGAAAAAGTGAGGGAATCAATCACAGCCCTTAATTCAGAAGTTCATGGAACCTTGAAAATAGCCGTTGCTTCAATCGTAGGCCAAAATTGGCTGCCGCAGGTACTTAAGAAATTCGTCAGTCGCTATCCACAAGCGAAAATTTCTCTGATAACCGGCTGGAGCAGTGAAATCTTAAAATCTCTTTATGATGATCAGGTGCATATAGGAATCATCCGCGGCACGCCTGACTGGAAGGGAATTAAGATCCCTCTATTCAAGGATAGCCTATACCTTGTAGATACAGAAATTACAAGGCCTGAACAGGTTCTTGAAACGGACCGTCCCTTTATTCAGTTTAAGAGTGATTCAAACTACTACCAGGAAATACAGGACTGGTGGTTAAGGCAGTTTAAAACTTCTCCGAAACGAACGATTGTGGTCGATCAAATCGAGACATGCAAACAGATGACTTTTAATGGAATTGGCTATGCGATCCTTCCGGCTATTACCTTGAATGGAGCAGAAAAAAATATTTTTAAGATTCCCTTGCTGGATGAAAATAATATGCCCATCAAGCGTGATACATGGCTGCTAGGCTATGAATCTGCCTTCCAGCTGAAACAGGTGCAGGCATTTGTCGAATTAATCAAAGAGCATATTGAAGAGGAAAGGCAATAATTGAAATGGCTGACACGTACCTAGTACAAACTATGTGCCTGAATTAGTGCATAGTTAGGATTACTATAGTAGTTACACCGAAATTCCATGTTATTTTTCTTGTTTTCAATGCTTTTGTTTGTTAAAGTAATGCTAGTTGTAAAGTTATACATAGAGGAGGACTTTTAATATGAAAATGATGGATGCTAACGAAATTATTTCATTTATCCAAAACAGTACAAAATCAACACCTGTAAAGGTTTATGTAAAGGGTGATTTAGAAGGGATTGACTTCGGGCCTTCTGCTAAAACTTTTTTAAACGGAAATACTGGGGTTGTATTTGGAGAATGGGCTGAAATTAGCCAGGCAATTGAATCCAGCCAATCAAAAATTGAAGAGTATGTGATTGAAAACGACCGCAGAAACTCTGCAATTCCTTTGCTTGATATGAAAAATATTAAAGCGCGCATTGAGCCGGGTGCGATTATCCGCGATCAGGTTGAAATTGGCGATAATGCGGTGATTATGATGGGTGCATCCATTAATATCGGAGCTGTAGTCGGCGAAGGCACAATGATCGATATGAACGTTGTTCTTGGCGGTAGAGCTACTGTTGGGAAAAATTGTCACATTGGAGCAGGGACAGTATTGGCAGGCGTGATCGAGCCTCCTTCAGCAAAGCCTGTTGTCGTTGAAGACGATGTTGTTATCGGTGCTAACGCAGTTGTTCTTGAGGGAGTAACTGTAGGTAAGGGGGCTGTTGTTGCTGCAGGCGCAATTGTTATTGATGATGTAGCTCCATATACAGTTGTTGCAGGAACACCGGCACGCGTTATTAAAGAAATTGATGAAAAGACAAAGTCCAAAACAGAAATCAAGCAGGAACTTCGTCAACTATAATGGCATAACTCAAAAAAGCGTGGATCTCATATCCGCGCTTTTTCTTGAATAGAAGAAGGGGGAAGCTGGCATGGGTGCGATAAATCCTTTTACGGAGATACGACGTGAACTACATAAAATACCCGAATTGGGGTTTCAGGAATTTAAAACACAGCAATTTTTATTAAACTATTTATATTCTCTCCCGCAAGAAAACATGGAAATTAAGACATGGAAAACAGGTATTTTTGTAAAAATAAGCGGCAAAAATCCCTCTAAGATGATTGGATACCGAGCTGATATTGATGGACTGCCAATTGTTGAAGAAACGGGCTTACCTTTCAAATCGGAGCATAGTGAGCAAATGCATGCCTGCGGACATGATTTCCATATGACGATTGCTTTAGGGCTGATCACTAGATTTACAAAGGACCGTATCAACGATGACTTGCTATTTGTTTTTCAGCCGGCGGAAGAAGGGCCTGGCGGTGCAGAGCCTATGCTGAAAACGAATATTATGCAGGAGTGGAAGCCTGACATGGTTTTCGCTTTGCATATTGCTCCAGAGTATCCTGTAGGAACGATTGCCTTAAGAGAGGGGTTGCTGTTCGCCAATACATCCGAACTATTTATCGATTTAAAAGGAAAGGGCGGCCATGCAGCATATCCGCATCATACAAACGATATGGTCGTAGCAGCCTGCGCCTTGGTTAGCCAGCTGCAGTCAGTTGTTTCGAGAAATGTGGACCCGCTTGACAGTGCAGTCATTACAATTGGAAAAATCACGGGCGGTACTGTACAAAATATAATCGCTGAAAGAGCAAGACTTGAAGGAACCATCCGTACTTTGTCACCTGAATCCATGGAAAAAGTAAAAAGCAGAGTACAGGCTCTTATAAAAGGTATTGAGGTAGGGTATGAGTGTGAAACTGCAATTGATTTTGGCAGCATGTATCACCAAGTATACAATGAGGAAAGCTTAACGAGAGAATTCATGGATTTTACCCGCGCCAATACTGACATGAATGTTATTGAATGCCGGGAAGCAATGACTGGAGAGGATTTCGGCTATATGCTCGAAGAAATTCCAGGATTTATGTTTTGGCTTGGAGTCGATTCGGAATATGGGCTTCACCATTCCAAGTTAAATCCAAATGAACAGGCGATCGAAAAAGCAATCGAGTTTATTGCATCTTATTTGAAATATAAAGGATAATCGATAGGGGATGCCTGCTGCAGGCATCCCTATTTCGGCAGGAGAAACGTCCTTAATTGTGAACTTAGCGAATAACAATGAAAACTATCAAATAAATCTAGAATTTTAGCTAACAAATCCGGCATTTTAGCAACGAAAAGTACAAAATTAGCGAATAAAATGGTAAAAATAACAAATAAACTTGCTAAAACGTTGGCAGTATAATTTAGAAGACAAAATCTGATTGTTTAAAGCAGAAATTATTTCTGCAAAGAGAAACATCCGAGATGAACTTCCATATTTAACAAAAAGGCTGATTCTATGAATCCTTTTTTCAAAGAATTCACAGAACCAGCACTACTTTTTTTAAAAGTTACCCGTTTTCTCGCTCCGTACCTGCTTGCTTCTGTATAAGAACTTGATGTGGAAATGGAATCTCAATGCCATGTTCGTCTAAAGCTTCTTTTAGTGTTTTTCTAAGCTCCCGCTCAACAGCCCACTGTTCCATGTTTTCCGTTTTGGCAATGACCCTTAATACGACATCTGATGAACCTAAAGTTTGCACGCCAATTACATTCGGACCTTCTACAATCGACTGGTTCTCAGCAGCGATTTTGTCGCATGTTTTCTGAAGAACAGCGATAGCTTCGTCAATATTGTCATTATAGGAAATACCAATATCAACGAGAGCTCGCATATTCCCGCGTGAGTGATTGCTCAGGCTGGTTACTTCACGGTTGGGAATAAAATGCAATGTACCATCAAATCCGCGAACCTGTGTTGTTTTTAGACCAATTTGTTCTACAATTCCAGAGTAGCTTCCTGTGGTAACATAGTCACCAACATCCATCTGCCTCTCCAAAAGGATGAAAAAACCTGTTACAACATCGCTTACCAGACCTTGCGCACCAAATCCAATCGCCAATCCAACTACACCTGCTCCAGCCAGAATAGCAGTCGCTTCAATTCCAAATATTTGCAGAACCGTTACAATAAAAATAAAGATAAGTACGTATGAAAAGATATTTTTAGCAAGACTCTCAAGAGTTTTCGATCTGCCTGGAGACACTTTTTCCTTTTTGCTAATACCATCAAAACTTTTATGTATGATTTTGTTTCCTGCGGCTTTTACTAGTAGAAACGCAATATAGATGGCTGCAAGTTTAAACAGGATTATGCCTGCTTCAATTAGAATTGCTTCCCAATTGATCTGCGAGAAATTTATTTTCTCCACTTCACCACTTCCTTTCAGTTTGATTAAAGTCATTATTTTATCGTACTGCTGTTTTATATGCAACCTCGCCTGGGGTTCCAGCAATTTTACGAAATGCATTTCATTTTATTATTTTGTGAAGATTTGTTAAACTTAAATGGAAAATATACCAACTGGACAATCTTAATGTAGGTTTAATTTGAAAGAATAAGGGCAAAACATTTAATGGGCTTTTGAAAGTGTAAATTATAATTGATATCTTTTTAAAATAATTATAATTTATGTTGACTCGGGAATTTGAAACAACTATAATTATTTATGTGATTGGAAAAGGCAAGTGAGAATGTACATAAGAAATTCTCATTTAAAAAACATATTGGAGGGATTATGCATGCCAGAACGTATGGTAGGTAAACAAGCACCACGTTTCGAAATGGACGCAGTAATGGCTAATAAGGAATTTGGAAAAGTAAGTCTTGAAGAGAACATGAAAAACGATAAGTGGACAGTTCTATTCTTCTACCCAATGGACTTCACTTTTGTATGTCCTACTGAAATTACTGCTATGTCTGATCGCTACGATGAGTTTGAAGATCTAGATGCAGAAGTAATTGGTGTATCTACAGATACAATCCACACTCACTTGGCATGGATTAATACAGACCGCAAAGACAATGGTCTTGGAGAATTAAAGTATCCATTAGCAGCTGATACTAATCATGTTGTATCCCGCGACTATGGTGTTTTAATTGAAGAAGAAGGTGTAGCTCTTCGCGGACTATACATCATTAACCCTGAGGGCGAATTGATGTACTCTGTTGTTAACCACAACAATATTGGCCGTGACGTAGATGAAACTTTACGTGTGCTGCAAGCTCTTCAAACTGGCGGACTTTGCCCAGCTAACTGGAAACCAGGCCAAAAAACTTTATAATATTGGAATTTTATAATTTAAATAGGAAAGACCTAACGATTGTTAGGTCTTTTCTTGCACTAGAAGCTTTAATGTAATTACGTAATCAAACAAAAGAGGAGGAATTGCGATGAAACTGCGTGAACCCATGCCGGAGCTGGCTGGCGCAACAGAATGGCTTAATGGAGAAGTGACTAAGGAACAGTTAATTGGTGAAAAGCCAACACTTATCCATTTCTGGTCTGTGAGCTGCCATTTGTGCAAAGAGGCGATGCCACAAGTAAATGAATTCCGTGATCAATATAAAGACCAATTAAATGTAGTGGCCGTGCACATGCCTCGCTCCGAGGACGACTTAGATCTTGAAGTTATTAAGAAAACAGCTTCAGAGCATAATATTTCACAGCCTATTTTTGTGGACAGTGAACATAAACTGACTGAAGCTTTTGAAAATCAATATGTGCCGGCTTATTATGTTTTTGATAAGGACGGCAACCTTCGTCACTTCCAGGCTGGCGGAAGCGGTATGAAAATGCTCGAAAAGCGTGTCAACCGTGTACTGGATGAGATGAAGAAAAACGAGCAGTAAATATAAGTGATCAGGCAAATGCCTGGTCTTTTTTTTTGCAAAACCGTGGTATTGCAAATGCTTGATTATGCTCTGTATGAATTGCAGCCGGAAGGTGGAATTATGCATTATTCCTTCATGCAGTGCTTATTCAGAATTCTGCGGGAATAGCGTAATCATGAGAGACCCCGCTGGCATAGAACAACGAGGAGTGTCAGAAGTCCATGGAAAGCTAATGGCTGCAGCAAAAATCAACACCCTGGTTAACCAAAGGGTTTATCTAGATCATATTAAAGAATATAAGCCTTTTTACCGATCTTTAAAGCAATTTTTAATATGGGAATTGGATTGGAATATAACTCAATTAAAGGAGGTTTTTAAAAAAGTGGAAAATTCACATAAAAAAGGGTAGAAAAATACTTCGAAACCCGATATATTTAATGATACATTCTAATTTTTCTAAATTTTCCACAACTTGAGGGGAGGAATGCAGATGGAAACATTTAAAAAATTAAAGCAATATTATTGGCCTTTTAAAAATTATTTTATTTGGTCAATCCTATTTCTGTTTTTAGTAACGGCCATAACAGTTGTGTATCCGATGATTCTGCAGATTACAATTGACGAGGTTGTAATGGGGGGGAAATATGAATGGATCCCTTATTTGGCCTTAGGTTTTATCGCCATAATGGCTGTTAAAGGTGTTGCGACTTATATCCATCAATACACGGGTGATTTATTCGGAATTACATCTGTTTATAAGCTTAGGAACTCTCTTTATGAAAAGCTGCAGTTTTTGTCTTTCCGATATTATGACAACGCAAAAACGGGAGACTTAATGTCTCGATTAACAGCAGATGTAGAAGGTTTTCGATTTTTTCTTTCATTCGGTTTTTCAGAACTAATCCGTTTCTTTTTATTAGTCTTAATCAGTATTTCAGTCATGTTCTACTATTCTATACCATTAACTATAGTAACTCTTATAACGCTGCCCTTTCTGGCAGTTGTCACCTTCAAGTTTGATAAAGCTGTACACCCGGCATTCAGGAGTATTCGAAAATCTTTCGGACGCCTGAACACCAAAGTTCAAGAAAATATCAGCGGCATTAATACAGTGAAATCATTATCAAGAGAAAATTACGAGATCAATAAATTTAATGATTCCAATAGCGACTATAAGGACAAATATCTGTTTACTTCGGATATTTGGGCTAAGTACTTTCCGTTAATGGAGTTTCTGGGAAATTTAAGTGTTGTATTGCTGCTGGCTTACGGCGGCTACCTAGTAATGGCAGGCAGTTTAAAGCCAGGGGAGTTAGTTGCTTTTTATAGCCTTGTTTGGTACATCATGTGGCCAATCATGAACCTTGGATTTATTGTAAATCTTTTTTCGCAATCCAAGGCATCAGGCGAACGGCTGCTTGAGATATTGGAAGCCGATAATGAAATTGAAAGCAAAGAATCTTCTATCGAGGTTGAACGCCTGTATGGGGAGGTTGAATTTCGAGATGTAACCCTGAAATATACAGAGGAGGACAAAGATGCACTAAGCAAGATCACTTTTCATGCACAGCCAGGGAAGGTTATCGGCTTAATCGGTTCAACGGGGTCAGGGAAAACAAGTCTTACACAACTTCTGACAAGATTTTACGAGCCAGTTGAAGGAGAAGTGCTTATTGACGGAGTGAATGTAAAGGAATACTCACTAAAGTCGCTTAGAAGAAACATTGGCTTTGTGCTCCAGGAATCATTTCTATTTTCTTCTTCTATTAAAGCAAATATAGCCTTCGGAAAGCCTGATGCATCGATGGAGGAGATTATTGAGTCTGCCAAACGGGCACAAGCACATGATTTTATCATGGAGCTTCCGGAAAAGTATAATACGGTTCTCGGAGAAAGGGGAATGGGCCTTTCGGGAGGCCAGAAACAGAGGATCGCTATAGCCCGAGCTCTATGCTCTGATCCAAGCATTTTAATTTTGGATGATGCTACAAGTGCAGTGGATATGGAGACCGAATTCAGGATACAGAAAGCATTAAAGGAAGTTATGGCAAACCGAACGACCTTTATTATTGCGCACAGAATTTCTTCTCTTAAACATGCGGATGAAATCTTGGTTCTGGAAAATGGAACTGTAGCAGAAAGAGGCACACATGAAATGCTGCTAAATAATAAGGGCCCTTATCAGAGAATTTACGATATTCAATACCAGGACCGTGAAAAGGTTCTCCAATCACATGCAGGCTAGGAGGTGCTCATTTGAAAAAGGAGAAAAATGAAAAAGTATTAAATAGATTCCAATATTCAACAGAAGAAGTAATTGAGAAACCGTTCAACTGGAAACAAATGCTGCGTCTTTTCAGTTATATGAAACCATATCGAAAGGACTTGCTCCCTCTTTCCATCATAATGGTTTTAATCAATACTGGAGTACGGCTTTTAATTCCTATTTTAATAGGTGTTTATACACTTGATAAGGCCCTCATTGAAAAGGATGGCCAGCTTCTGGCTTTCCTGGTTGCATTAATAGCAGGGCTTTACACAATGTCTTATATAGCAAACTACTTTCGGATTAAATGGATGAATATGCTCGGGCAAAGTGTTATTTATGATATTCGAAAACATCTTTTCACTCATGTCCAGACGCTTTCACACCGTTTCTTTGACCAGCGTTCGGCAGGTTCCATATTAGTAAGGATAATGAATGACATTAACTCTTTGCAGGAACTGTTCACGAACGGTGTAATCAACCTGTTAATGGATCTTATCATGCTCGCAGGTATCTTTATTATCTTATTTACTCTAAGTCCTGAACTGACACTGGCTATTATGGTCATATTGCCAATCATGTTTTTTATTTCTACCTCTTTGAGGCGAAATATTAGACGTTCCTGGCAAACGGTTCGGTTAAAACAATCAAAGCTGAACTCCCATTTAAATGAAAGCATTCAGGGAATCAGAATTACTCAGTCATTTACACAGGAAAAAGAAAATATGGCGTTTTTTGATGGTGTAAATACAGAGAATTTTGAAAGCTGGCGGATGGCCTCACAGAAAAACGCTATGTTCAGGCCGCTAGTTGAATTGACCAATGCATTAGGTACTGCTGTTTTAATTTGGTATGGGGTGAATTTAATCCAGAGTGACGCCATTACTATTGGTGTATTTGTTTCCTTTGCATTCTATCTGGGTATGTTCTGGGAACCGATTTCCCGGCTTGGCATGGTATATAACCAACTGCTGATGGGGATGGCTTCTTCTGAAAGGATCTTCGAATTTCTGGATGAAAAGCCAATCGTTTCAGAAAAAACTGATGCAATTGATCTTCAGGATATAAAAGGGCATATCGAGTTTGAAGATGTCGTCTTTTCCTATGATGAAAAAAGAACTGCTTTAAACGGGGTAAGTCTTGAAATGATAGCCGGGCAGACTGTAGCACTTGTCGGGCACACAGGCTCCGGAAAAACAACGATTGCCAATTTAATCAGCCGTTTCTATGATCCAACTGGCGGAGCTGTGAAAATTGACGGTTATAATTTGCGGGATGTATCGCTATCCAGCTTGCGGCATCAAATAAGTGTGGTGTTGCAGGATACTTTTATTTTTTCGGGAACGATTTTTGATAACATCCGTTTTGGAAGGCCTGCTGCCACGGATCAAGAAGTAATGGAAGCTGCCAAAGCGGTAGGTGCTCATGGGTTCATAGAAAAACTGTCAAATGGGTATAAGACCGAAGTAGAGGAACGGGGAAATATTCTTTCGGTAGGGGAGAGACAGCTTTTATCCTTTGCCCGAGCATTGCTTGCAGACCCGCGCATTCTCATCCTGGATGAGGCAACGGCAAGTATAGATACTGAGACTGAAATGAAAATCCAGGGGGCATTAAAGACACTCTTAAAAGGCAGAACGGCCATAATTATCGCACATAGACTTTCAACCATTCGCGAATCTGATCAAATTTTTGTATTGGATCACGGAAATATTCTTGAACAAGGAAATCATGATCAGCTGATGGACATGAAAGGTGAATATTATCATTTAGTAAAAGCCCAATTTAATATGCTGGAAGCCATCTAAAACCTCCTATGGAGGTTTTTTTTGTAACATTATTCCAACAACTAACGTCTTCATAATCAATAGAAGATAAGAGGGGGCATTAGAACAATGTGTAATAAATTTTTCATTTTCTGGTTTTGCATAATGGCCATGCTAGCAGGATGCAGCGCTGGCTCATCCGAAAAAAGTCTGGATACTTCTGCAGGGGGAGAAAAAATGGCCGTTGAAGAAGATATAAGTAATGAATCGGAAGAAAATAAAAATGAGTCAACGGCTATTTCCGAAGGGAATTCCACAGAAGAAGAGCTGAAGACTAATAAGGGAAATGATGGCAGGATGGTCATATTTAGTGCGGAACTATCCATAAGGGTTAAAGATTTTCAAATTTCCCTAAAATCGCTTGAACAAAAGGCAGCTCTATATAATGGGTATATTGTAGAATCGAACATTTATAAAGAGGGGGAAGAGCATACCAGCGGCACGATGAAAATCCGAATACCTGCAGACAATTTTCAAAGCTTCTTGCATGATACTGAGGGAATAGCGACAGAGACCCTTGAGAGGATTGTCAGCGGACAGGATGTTTCTGAAGAGTTTGTTGATCTTGAATCAAGGATCCGGTCGAAGCGTGTGGCAGAAGAGCGCCTCATTGATTTTATGAAAAAGGCCCAAAAGTCAGAGGACTTATTAAAGATTTCTGCAAATCTCTCCGCAATCCAGGAAGAAATCGAACAGATTGAAGGACGGATGAGATATTTAAAGAACCAGACTTCTTTTTCAACTGTGAATATCCGTTTATTTGAGAATAAAGTTATTGTGCCTTCATTGGACAGTAAAGATTTAAATACATGGGAAAGAACAAAAAAACAGCTGGCAACCAGTACTAATTGGATGATTGCAATCCTATCGGGTGCTGTGGTAATGGTGATTGGCAACCTGCCTTTCATCTTCGTATTCATAATTATAGCCGGAGCTGCAATTTTATGGACAAAGAAAAGAAAAGGTTCAGAAAAACGGGAATAAATCTGTCTCCTAATTGCAATCCTGCTTGCTTACCAGCTGCTAATGATAATATGTTATTATTATTTATATTGAAAACAGGGTTGGAGGAGTTTGAAATGAAGAAAGAATTTGCTGTTATCGGTCTTGGCCGTTTTGGAGGCAGTATCTGTCGTGCGCTCGCTGAAGAGGGTATGGAAGTAATGGCGATTGATTTAAATGAAGACCGGGTAAACGAATTTGCCAGAATCGCATCACATGCAGTGGTTGGTGATACGACTGATGAATCGGTGATTAAAAGCCTAGGCATAAGGAACTTTGATCATGTAATTGTTGCAATTGGAGACAATATACAGGCATCCATCCTGACAACTTTAATCTTAAAAGAACTTGGGGTCAATAAGATAACTGTTAAAGCCCAAAATGATTATCATGAAAAAGTGTTAAGGAAAATAGGAGCAGACCATGTTGTCCATCCTGAAAGAGATATGGGCAAAAGGATTGCACATAGTATCGTCTCAAATAACGTTCTTGATTATCTTGAGCTTTCTGATGAGCATAGTATTGTTGAAATTGTTGCGAATGAAAAGCTTGCAGAACATAGCATTATTGATCTTGATATCCGTGCCAAATATGGAATTAATATTGTAGCAATTAAAAGAAAGAATGAAATAATTGTATCTCCTCAGGCAAATGAAAAAATTCAATATGATGATATTCTGATTGTCATTGGTGCGGATGTCGATATCAACCGCTTTGAAAAGAAGGTAATGTCTTAAATCCATGTTTAGGTAAACTTGCCTGTTGATATCCAAATCAGGTGAATGCTTTCCGCGGTCCTGAGAGCTCCTCAGCTCCATGCACATCTGCGGGGCTCCTTTGACTCGCTTCTCCTGCTGCTTGAGTCAAGCGTCTTCCGCTCTAATCAACAGGGTGCCAATATTAACACTGAGCTTTAACCAAAACTTACGTAGAAAAGGCTGAATCACTCAAATGAGCGATTCAGCCTTTTTATTATACTTCCATTATAATTGGTAATATCATTGGACGACGCTTGGTTTTTTCATAAAGGAATGGGGCAAGTGTATCTGTGATCTCGTTTTTGATTTCAGACCATTGTGTTGTTCTGCGTTCCATTACCTTGCTTAAGTGCTTAGTAATAAGAGCTTGGGCATCATTGATTAAGTCTCCTGATTCTCTCATGTAGACAAATCCGCGGGAAATCAAGTCAGGGCCTGAAGCAATTTTAAAGTCTTTCATATTAATGCTGACTACTACGACAACCAAACCTTCCTCAGAAAGAATTCGGCGGTCCCTAAGTACAATATTTCCAATATCTCCAATTCCGCTTCCATCTATATAAACAGAACCTGAAGGGATTTTGCCGGCCACTTGTGCAGCATCTTCGCTGAGTGCCAGTACTTCCCCGTTATCCATAATGAAACAGTTTTCTTCATCCACACCACAGTCAACCGCCAATTTAGCATGCATTTTCTGCATTCTGTATTCACCATGTATCGGCATGAAGAATTTTGGTTTTATTAATCGAAGCATAAGCTTTTGTTCTTCTTGGCCGCCATGTCCTGATGTATGGATATCGCTCAATTTGCCGTAAATAACCTCTGCGCCTGCACGGGAAAGCCTGTCAATTGTACGGCTGACACTGATTGTGTTCCCTGGAATAGGTGAAGAAGAAAATACAACAGTATCACCAGGTATAATTTGAATCTGGCGGTGGGTTCCGTTAGCGATTCTTGACAATGCTGCCATCGGTTCCCCCTGGCTTCCTGTACATAGGATTGTCACCATGTTTGCCGGAAGTCGATTGATTTGGTGAGCGTCAATGAAAGTATCTTTAGGGGCTTGAATATATCCAAGTTCCTGCCCAATATTAATCGCTGCTTCCATGCTTCTTCCAAAGACAGCAATTTTTCTGCCATTTGTTACGGCCGCTTCTGTCACCTGCTGCAGGCGGTGAATATTAGATGCGAATGTCGCAAAAATAATCCTGCCCTCCACTTTTCGGAAGATATCGTGAATGCTGTCGCCTACACGGCGCTCAGACATTGTAAATTCAGGAATTTCACTATTTGTACTATCTGAAAGCAGGCAAAGGACACCTTCTTTTCCGATTTCAGCCATTTTAGTTAAGTTTGCAGGTTCACCAACAGGAGTGAAATCAAACTTAAAATCTCCCGTATGAACAACTTGTCCAGGAGGTGTTTTTACAACAATCCCATATGAGTCCGGAATACTATGAGTTGTGCGGAAGAATGTTACAGAAGTCTTTCTGAATTTAATGATGTCATCTTCCTTAATTTCATGCAGGGTAGTCTGCCTTAGTAAGCCGTGTTCCTCAAGTTTGTTTCTAAGAAGGCCAAGCGCAAGTTTTCCGCCGTATACTGGGATGTTTACCTCTCTTAATAGATACGGAATTCCCCCAATATGGTCTTCATGTCCATGTGTAATAAATAATCCTTTTATTTTATCTTCATTTTTCACTAAATAGGTATAGTCAGGAATAACATAATCAATTCCGAGAAGCTCATCTTCAGGAAATTTAATTCCCGCATCAATCAGAATTATTTCATCCTGGAACTGTACAGCATACGTGTTTTTACCGATTTCTCCCAAGCCGCCTAATGCAAAAACGGCTGTTTGGTCATTTTTAACAAATTTCATAAATTATCCAATCTCCAATACTTTAAAGTCTTCATTTTGTTTTTCATATTCCAGGAATTCGCCTTCCACGGCTGTTACGAACTCAATATTATATGGACGATCAGCCAGCTTTGTGCGGACATCTCTTTCGGAATTGCCTTCAACAAATATTGTTTTTGTTTTTTCTCTGACTGGCACTTCTGTTTTAGAATCCTGATAATATACCTTGAAAATCATTTCAATCTCTCCTTAATCCGATATAACTTTTTCTATTATATTAAATAATAACATGTATTACATGTTTTTTCTTGTTTAGGATGAATTCCGCTCCAGCTGGAAGCAGGTGGTGCGGAGTGAAAACTATGTAAAAAAGTGTACTGATAACCAATTTACAATAAGGAAGGAGCCCTTCGCAAGTTTGAAGGGCTCAAAATTGTCAGGCAATAGACTTTTTTCGAAGCATGTCGTTCCACTGTTTTAAGAGCTTCTTTCTTAGCTTCTTCAACATAGTGGATCATCTCCTTACTTTCTATTTTAAACGATCCTTGTCCAAAGTAAAGGAAACAAGGGGGTTTAAAACAGATTTAGTTTTAATAATGGTCTCTTTTTAGTTATATTATATGATGGAATATGAAAATCTCTCGTGGGGAAACTTGGAAAATCCATTGCAATTTTTACAGTATGTGTCTGAACACTCTGTATTCCTTAGAAAGCAAATTGACAATTTCCCTTTAAGGGTTTAGTGTTTTAACGAAAGAAAAAGAGATAAAGGTTGTGGAGCGGATGGGGAAGCTTTATGGAGCTTTATTGCTATTAAGCCTGATTTGGGGAACCTCATTTCTATTTATTAAGATTCTGCTGGAGGACATAAGTCCGGCGGCTGTCGTATTTGGAAGGTGTTTGTTTGGTTCCGCAACGCTAGCTTTTATTGTACTTATAAAGAGGGAAAATATTGTATTTAAACGGTTGCCGATGAAAAAACTGATATTGGTAGGTTTTTTAAATAATGCTTTGCCATGGCTCCTGATTTCAGCTAGTGAAATGATGATATCTTCCAGCATGGCTTCAGTGCTGAATGCAACTACTCCAATTTGGACTCTTTTGATCGGTTCATTATTTTTTACTGCTGCGCTTGGCAAAAATCAGTGGCTAGGCATTGTGATTGGTTTTATCGGAATTTTAATACTATCTGATATCCATACAGCTGATTTATTATCAGGAAATACATATGGTGTACTTTTAATGTCGGGTGCTGCTTTTTGTTACGGAGCTGGCACGCATCTAACAAAAAAACACCTTTCTGGTGTATCCACCCTGCAAATTTCGCTGTTTACACTCTTTGCAGCAACTATCATTAGTTTTTTTGCCATGCAGTTTTTATCGCCAACACCTATAAACAAATTTATGGAGGCTGTTATATTTCTTCCGCTAATTGGTTTGGGAGCTTTTGGTTCAGGAGTTGCCTATCTGCTGTATTATTATTTAGTGAAAGAGGGCAGCCCTGAATTTGCGTCATTGGTAACGTACATTGTACCAGCATCAGCAATCGTTTGGGGAGGCATTCTCCTTAAGGAAGAAATCCACTTGTCAATGATGATCGGGCTTCTTATTATTTTTGCGGGGGTATATATAACATCGAAAAAGGAGCGTTCGGCAGGCAGGAAAGCTGCCGCTTGAATCAGCTTGATTATGCACGAAAGGAAGTTTGTAGATATGAAAAAAATTGTTTTCTTCGATATTGACGGGACCTTATTGGATTTTGATAAAAAGCTCCCTGACAGTACAAAGGAAGCTATAGAACAGTTGAAAAAGAATGGAACATTTGTGGCCATCGCGACCGGGAGAGCCCCTTTTATGTTCGAAAGCCTAAGGGATGAGCTTGATATTGATTCATTTGTCAGCTTTAACGGACAATACGTAGTTTTTGAGAATGAAGCTATTTACCGTAACCCTTTAAAAACATCTGAAATTGAATTGCTTTACAAACATGCTCAGGAAAACGGGCATCCGCTTGTATTTATGAATGAAAAAACCATGAAATCTACAATCCGGCATCACGAGTTTATAGAAAAAAGCATGGGAAGTCTTAAGTTTCCCCATCCAGAAGAGGATAAGGCCTTCTTTAAAGGCAGGGAGTTATATCAGTCATTGCTTTTTTGCGAGGAAAAAGACGAACACATGTATTTTTCAGAATATCCGGATTTTGGTTTTATCAGATGGCATCCTTACTCGGTAGACGTTTTGCCTGCGGGAGGCTCTAAAGCTGAAGGAATTAAAAAAATGATTGAACGGCTGGGCTTTGATTTGAAGGATGTATACGCTTTTGGAGATGGCTTAAATGATATTGAGATGCTGAATGCTGTGGGTACCGGGGTGGCTATGGGCAATGCAGCAGATGTAGTAAAAAAAGCAGCTGACCGGGTTACAGCTTCGGTCGATAAAGAAGGAATATGGAATGGATTGAAAGAGCTTCAATTAATTTAGCTGTAAATAAAACTTTTTTTAACAGAGCCACTAATAAAGGGAAGTCCTGATGCAAGGTGGACTTCCCTTTATTATATGCCACGCAACATTAATATGGAGAAATTGATTATCTTTCAATTGCTATGGCATTTTCAATTGGAAGAAACGGATTTTGTTTATTAATATGGTCGTAAAACATGATGCCGTTCAAATGGTCTATCTCATGCTGAAATACAATTGCAGGCAGCCCCTTTAATCGAAGCTTTACTTCTTTTCCTTCAAGGTCTGTACCTTTTACTGTTACTTTTGCATACCTGGGAACAAAACCGGGTATGGATTCATCAACCGATAAACAGCCTTCACCTGCAGCTAAATAAGAACGTTGTACAGAATGGCTAACAATCTTTGGGTTGAAGAGAGCATAACTTAAAAGCTCATTATTATCTGTTACATGTACAGCAATCATTCGTTTAGGAATATTTATTTGGGGTGCCGCTAAGCCTATTCCAGGCCTCAATCCATATCTCGAAGCCAATTCAGGGCTTTGGCTGTTTCTTACATACTCAAGCATATCTTTTAATATTTGTTGATCTCCCTCGGATGGAGGAATGCTCACTTCTGAGGCAATTTGCCTTAAGGTAGGATGACCATCGCGTATTATATCTTTCATGCTCAGCATGAATAATCACTCCCGCTATGTAATTAGTGTGTGTGGAGCAAGCAAGGATAAGCATAAAAAAAGTGCATGGATGCAGGTGCCAAATCCAGCTCATATGCTACTGTTGTTTTCTTTAGTCTAACAGAGTGCTGTGAAAAAGTTAATTAGAGAAGGCACCAAGGGCACCTTCTCCAAAAATTAAAATTTCCAGCAAGCGCAGCCAACAATGATCAAAAGAATAAACAAAACAACAATCAACGCAAAACCTCTGCCGTAACCAGCACCTGCAACAGCTCCTGGATAACAGCAGCCAGAACCGTATCCGCCATATCCGTACATGAAGGATAACCTCCCTAAAGTAGATTATCGTCCATATTTTTTTGTTAGTCGCATCGGACGATTAATATAGCCTATGTGAGAGAAGATGTTTGGTGTAGGCCTTTGCCCAAGTCATAAAGGAAAAACGAAATGAATAGATTAAAAAAGGCAAAAGCTCCAGGAAAGGACAAGCTGATAGAGAGGTGTGAGTGAAACTCGACAAAATTTGTCATTCCAATAGGCTATTGTCAAATGGTGCAAGTACCGATATAGTTAAAATTGTTAGAAGTAAGGAGGTATCATCGTGTCTATTTTTAGCAAATGCCGCCTGTTGCTGGTTTTATCCATAGGTGCTATTTTCCTGACAGGCTGTATGAATCAGCCCACTCCAGAGGAAAAAATGTATGAGATTCTTGAAAACGTAGTGGCAAAAGAGAAAACTTTTGAGGAGCAGCAGGATCCGCTTGTAAACCTGGAGAAAAAAGAAAAGGATTTATACGATAGAATTATTGCCCTGGGAATGAAGGAATTTGACGAAATTACAAAGCTTTCAGATGAAGCATCTTCCATAGTCGATCAAAGGAAGGATCACATGGAAAAAGAGCAGGAGAGCATCCAGGCATCTAAAGTGGAATTTGAAACTTTATTGCCTATTATAGAGGAAATAGAGGATAAAAAGGTAAAGGAAAAGTCCAAATTATTGTATGAAATTATGATGGAAAGATATAAAATCCACGATGTGCTTTATAAAGACTATTCCAAAGCGCTTGAATATGATAAAGAGCTTTATGCGATGTTTAAGAAGGAAGACCTTTCACTTGAACAGCTGGAAGAGCAAATCAGCAAAATAAACGATATGTATGAAAAAATACTGGCTTCAAATAAGCAGTTCAACGAAAAAACGGAAGAATACAATGAAGCAAAGCTATCTTTTTATAAAGAAGCAGGGCTTGAAATTAAAACAGAAGATTAAGGGTGGAGCCGGCAAAATAAATTGCCGGCTTTTCTATTGGCTGTTTTCGTAAAGTTTGTTGCTTATTCGAGGAAGCTTATTCAATGTCCTTCGGGAAGAGAGGGAGCGGGAGACCCAGGCGTGAAACGCCGAGGAGCTCTGCTCCTCCCCGCTTCAATGCGTGACTGGAGCGGAAATCAATGGGCAAGCTTTATAGTCCAGAAACAACAATCCTTAAGAAAAGAGCCTTTTTATTTCAAAGGTGGATCCAAGGTATATATCACTTTGATTTAGTTCTTCAGAAAAAAAGGATAGGGCAGCAGCCTTTTTTTATTTTTTCAGAATAATACTACACGGAGTAACTTTACTATAACACAAGCAGGTTTAGAAGATTTTTATAGTACAGGTGAGGTACTATAGATAATACAGTTTTGATTTTGTGAAAGTATATAAAAAGTATGATTACAATGTAAAAACATAAGACAAGGTAATTGACGTACGTGTCATAGGTATATTAAACTTATTCTCGTAAATAATTCTGTATCAATTTAGTTGCAAATTAAACTAATACAGAATATGATAGTTAAGGATGAACAGAAAGACGTTTTTTTAGTTAAGATCTGTGGAAAACTAATTAAAAGTATGCATTTGGCAGAATTAAGATTTCTGCTATTAAGAGATACTTTATAAAGCACAGCGCCTGATAGAAAAAATTAATTAGTATTAATAGGATTTTTCTAATATGGCTTCATTTTGGGTAACCTAAATTTTGTGTATAAAAACTCTTAATTAACGTCTTTTTATGAAAGGAAAGGGTGACTGATATGGCTTCGAAAACAAAGAAGGCACAATTCGACGCGAAAAAACAGCTCGAAACAGTTGAAGAACAGTTCCAAACTCTACAAATTTTAAGTGAAGAAGGCAAGGTTGTTAATGAATCAGCAATGCCTGACTTAAGCGACGAGCAACTGCAGGAATTAATGCGCCGCATGGTATATACACGCATTCTTGACCAGCGCTCTATTTCACTAAACAGACAAGGCCGTTTAGGCTTCTATGCACCAACAGCAGGACAAGAGGCTTCACAGCTTGCTTCTCAATTTGCATTGGAAAAAGAAGATTTCATTCTTCCTGGCTACCGTGATGTGCCTCAAATTATTTGGCACGGCCTTCCTCTATACCAGGCTTTCCTTTGGTCAAGAGGACACTATGAAGGCGGAAATATCCCTGAAGGTGTAAATGTTATTGCTCCTCAAATTATTATTGGTGCTCAATACATCCAAACTGCGGGTGTGGCACTTGGCATGAAAAAGCGCGGCGAAAAGAAAGTTGCCATTACTTACACTGGTGACGGCGGTGCCTCACAGGGTGACTTTTACGAAGGAATTAACTTTGCAGGAGCATTCAAAGCACCGGCAATCTTTATCGTTCAAAATAACCGATTTGCTATTTCAACTCCAGTTGAGAAACAATCTGCTGCTAAAACCATTGCACAAAAAGCAGTTGCTGCAGGAATTCCTGGTATCCAGGTTGATGGTATGGACCCGCTTGCTGTATATGCTGCAGTGCGCGAAGCTCGTGAGCGCGCAATAAACGGTGAAGGCCCAACTCTTATTGAAACGCTTACTTACCGTTATGGACCACACACAATGGCAGGGGATGATCCAACTCGCTACCGTACATCAGATCTTGATAACGAGTGGGAAAAGAAAGATCCTCTTGTTCGTTTCCGCAAGTTCCTTGAAGACAAGGGAATCTGGAACGAAGATATGGAAAACGAAGTTATTGAAAAAGCGAAGGATGATATTAAAGAAGCCATTAAGAAGGCTGATGATACACCTAAGCAAAAAGTAACTGACTTAATGAAAATCATGTATGAAGAAATGCCTCACAACCTAAAAGAACAATTTGAAATTTATAAAGAAAAGGAGTCGAAGTAAGCCATGGCGCAAATGACAATGATTCAGGCAATTACTGATGCCCTGCGCACAGAATTGCGTAACGATCCGAATGTTTTAGTATTCGGTGAAGATGTAGGCGTAAACGGCGGCGTTTTCCGTGCTACCGAAGGCCTTCAAAAAGAATTTGGCGAAGAGCGTGTATTTGATACACCACTAGCTGAATCCGGAATCGGCGGTCTGGCAGTCGGTCTTGGTTTACAGGGCTTCCGTCCAGTTCCAGAAATTCAATTCTTTGGCTTCGTTTATGAAGTAATGGATTCTATTTCCGGCCAGCTGGCGCGTATGCGTTACCGTTCCGGAGGAAGATACAGTGCACCGGTTACAATCCGCTCACCATTCGGAGGAGGCGTACATACTCCTGAAATGCACGCGGACAGCCTTGAAGGTCTTATGGCTCAGCAGCCGGGATTAAAGGTTGTTATTCCATCAACTCCATATGATGCAAAAGGCCTGCTGATTTCAGCTATCCGCGATAACGATCCTGTTATCTTCCTTGAGCACATGAAATTATACCGTTCTTTCCGTCAGGAAGTGCCAGAAGAGGATTATTCAATTCCGCTTGGCAAGGCAGAAGTAAAAAGAGAAGGCTCAGACCTTACCATTGTCACTTATGGCGCAATGGTTCATGAGTCATTAAAAGCGGCTGAAGAGCTTGAAAAAGAAGGAAAATCTGTTGAAGTAATCGATTTGCGCACAGTTGCTCCGCTTGATATCGATACAATTATTGCTTCTGTTGAGAAAACAGGAAGAGCTATTGTTGTTCAGGAAGCACAGAAGCAAGCAGGTGTTGCAGCAAATGTGGTTGCTGAAATCAATGACCGTGCAATCCTGAGCCTTGAAGCTCCAGTCCTTCGTGTAGCGGCTCCAGATACTGTATTTGCTTTCCCGCAAGCTGAAACAGTGTGGCTGCCAAACTATAAAGATGTAATCGAAACAGCTAAAAAGGTTCTTGAATTTTAATTATGTATAACGGATAACACAAGGGGGAAAATATCCCCCTGACGTGTTTTATTATGAATGAACGAACGAAATAATAGGAGGTTGAATTCCATTGGCATTCCAATTTAGATTGCCTGATATTGGTGAAGGTATCCATGAAGGTGAAATCGTCAAGTGGTTTGTAAAGCCAGGCGATGAAGTACAAGAAGATGACGTGCTTTGTGAGGTTCAAAACGATAAAGCAGTTGTTGAAATTCCTTCCCCTGTTAAAGGTAAAGTCGAAGAAATTCTTGTTGAAGAAGGAACAGTTGCAACTGTAGGGCAGGTCTTAATTACGTTTGATGCTCCTGGATATGAGGACCTTAAATTCAAGGGAGACCATGAAGATGAGGCTCCTAAAGAAGAAAAAACAGAAGCGCAAGTACAGGCAACAGCTGAAGCTGGCCAGGACGTGAAGAAAGAAGAAGCTCCTGCACAGGATGCACCTAAAGAAGGAGCAGTTATTTCTCAGGCTGATGTTGATCCTAACCGCCGCATTATTGCGATGCCTTCTGTTAGAAAGTACGCTCGTGACAAAGGCGTGGACATACGCCAGGTGGCTGGAAGCGGCAAAAATGGGCGCATTCAAAAAGCTGACATTGATGCATACCTGAATGGTGGTGCACAAGCTGCTGAAGCCCCTGCTCAGGAAGCTGCACCAAAAGCTGAAGCAAAAGAAACTGCACCTGCAGCTGCACAGGCGATTCCTGCTGGACAATATCCGGAAACTCGCGAGAAGATGAGCGGAATCCGCAAAGCCATTGCCAAGGCTATGGTAAACTCCAAGCATACTGCTCCACACGTTACATTAATGGATGAAATTGATGTAACTAAGCTTGTTGCTCACCGCAAGAAGTTTAAAGAAATCGCAGCTAATAAAGGAATCAAGCTTACATTCCTTCCATATGTGGTAAAGGCATTAACAAGTGCATTGCGTGAATTCCCTGCATTAAATACATCCATTGATGATGCTGCAGGTGAAATCATCCACAAGCATTACTACAACATTGGAATTGCAGCTGATACGGAGAAAGGTCTTCTTGTACCGGTTGTAAAGGATGCAGACCGCAAATCTACATTTGCAATTTCAAACGAAATTAACGAACTTGCTGGAAAAGCTCGTGATGGAAAGCTTGCTCCGGATGAAATGAAAGGTGCTTCATGCACAATCACAAATATCGGGTCTGCAGGCGGACAATGGTTTACTCCAGTTATCAATCACCCTGAGGTTGCCATTCTTGGTATTGGCCGAATTGCTGAAAAGCCGGTCGTAAAAGATGGCGAAATTGTTGCTGCACCAGTATTGGCATTGTCTTTAAGCTTTGACCACAGAATCATTGATGGAGCAACTGCACAGAATGCACTAAACCACATCAAACGTTTACTGAACGATCCAGAACTATTGTTAATGGAGGCGTAATAAATGGTAGTAGGAGATTTCCCTATTGAAACAGACACTATAGTCATTGGAGCAGGTCCAGGAGGATATGTTGCAGCTATCCGCGCAGCGCAGCTTGGACAGAAGGTTACAATTGTAGAAAAAGCAAATATGGGCGGTGTTTGCTTAAACGTTGGATGTATTCCTTCAAAGGCGTTAATCGCAGCAGGACACCGCTACGAAACAGCTATGCACTCAGAAGCGATGGGTATTACAGCTGAAAACGTAAAAGTTGACTTTACAAAAGTTCAAGAATTTAAATCCGGTGTCGTTAAGAAACTTACTGGTGGAGTAGAAGGCCTGTTAAAGGGGAATAAAGTTGACATCGTTCGTGGTGAAGCTTACTTTGTTGACAGTAACACCCTTCGTGTTATGGATGACAATTCAGCACAAACATACACGTTTAAAAATGCTATCATTGCAACTGGTTCACGTCCGATTGAACTGCCTGCTTTTAAATACTCCAAACGTGTTCTAGATTCAACAGGTGCACTTGCACTTCAAGAAATTCCAGAAAAAATCGTTGTAATTGGCGGCGGTGTTATTGGGATTGAACTTGGAGGTGCTTATGCGAACTTTGGTTCACAAGTGACCATCCTTGAGGGTGCTGATGATATCCTGGTCGGATTTGAGAAGCAAATGACTTCTCTTGTAAAACGGAACCTAAAGAAAAAAGGCGTTGAATTCATTACGAAAGCACTTGCTAAAGGTGTTGAAGAGAATGAAAATGGGGTTACCGTTAAGTTCGAAGAAAAAGGCGAAGAAAAATCACTTGATGCAGATTATGTGTTTGTAATGGTTGGACGACGTCCAAATACAGATGAACTAGGTTTAGAACAGGTCGGCATTAAGATGAGTGAACGCGGTGTTATTGAAATCGATAAACATTGCCGTACAAATGTGAGCAATATTTATGCGATCGGTGATATTGTTGAAGGTCCTCAATTAGCTCATAAAGCTTCTTACGAAGGTAAAATCGCAGCAGAAGCAATTGCTGGCCATAATTCAGAAATTGATTATCTAGCAATTCCTGCTGTTGTATTTTCTGAGCCTGAATTAGCATCAGTTGGTTATACAGAACAACAGGCAAAAGAAGAAGGAATTGAAGTAACAGCAGCGAAGTTCCCATTTGCAGCTAACGGACGTGCGCTTGCGCTCGACTCAACTGATGGTTTCTTAAAGCTTGTTACACGTAAAGAAGATGGACTTGTAATTGGTGCTCAAATTGCGGGTGCAAGTGCATCTGATATGATTGCTGAACTTGGATTGGCTATTGAAGCTGGAATGACTGCAGAAGATCTGGCTATGACGATTCATGCTCACCCAACATTAGGTGAAATCACAATGGAAGCAGCAGAAGTTGCTATTGGCAGTCCTATTCATATCGTAAAATAAAAAAAATCCTTCCCATTTCGGGAAGGATTTTTTTTATTTTAGCTGCCACTATCCAACGCGTGCGCCATAGGTTTAACAATTTGTTCTTTTGGAACATTACCTTTTATCTCAACAAGCACTTCATCTTGATACACAAGTAAAATCGCCGGACAGTTTTCAACCTCATAATTGTTATAATAATTTTTTGATTCTGATGCAGTGATAATTTTCATTTTTTTTATTTCTTCCGGAAAGCTTCTCTTTAATTCGATGATTGCATCATAATAAGAGACTTCTTGCTCGTATTGTTTATGATTGGAAAAGAAGATAATTTGTTTAACACTGTTGTCAATTATCAGTTCTTTCTTTGCTTCTTTATGATTGCATGAAGAGGTCACAAACAAGAGAGAAACGATTATTAAAAGCGGCAGACCTTTCATATCCATTGCCCTCACTTTATAAAAGATTCCATAAAACGAATAGAAGACAGTTCAAATTAAAGTGTATATTTTTTATAGTATAAAAGTCTTTATGATTTTCCATTTAGCTAACAGTTCGGCAATTATTTGAAGCCTTTACCTCATAATAATGAGTATTTTATCATACAGATTATTATTATTTTGGCTTGTCATTCAAATGTTACAGAAATGAAAAATAAGATTTTCATTTTAAACATATATTACAAACACACAGTGTTTCCTTTATTAAAGGATGTGCTCGGCTCAGTTGTGATTTTAGCCCATGTTGTCGGGAGTGACAGTCGAGAGCCAGGTTTAACATAGTCTTTTAAAAGGGAAATGGATGATAAAATGTGGTGGTGGGAAAAATGAAGATTTATACAGCTCTCTTGCTTCAGCTGATTATTTGGAGCGGTTATACATTCATTGAATGGCTGTCGAAATATGACCAGCTTGTATACAAAGTTATTATGTTTTTTGTGTTTTTCTACTTGGCAATAAATATTGGGAATTGGATTATTAAATCGACAAAAAAAACATTAATGGTAACACTAATGAGTCTAAGCTTATATGGCTCTTTTCATTTGGCTATGTCATACCTCAGTCATTGGTGATGTAATCCGATCAGACAAAAGAAAAGCAGGCACCTGTCCTCATAGGTGCCTGCTTTTTCTATGATTTATGCACTTTTCGATCGGGAATGATTTCTTCTTTAAATGCCTTTATAAGTGAAACAACAATCAGAAGCATGATGATTGTAAAAGGCAGTGCTGCGATTATAGAAGCTCTTTGAAGTGCCTCCAATCCACCTGTCCATAATAGTATAGCTGCTGAGGCAGATTGGATTATTCCCCATACAAATTTTATTCTGTTGGAAGGGTTTAGGCTCCCGTTAGTTGTCTGCATGCCAAGAACGAAGGTGGCGGAGTCTGCAGATGTGATAAAGAAGGTGCTGATTAAGAAAATAGCCAATAAGGATAGAACGGTTGAGAAAGGAAAGTTATCAAAAACAGTAAATAAAGCGACTTCCATTCCTTGTTGTTCAATTGAATCCATTACTGGTTTTGCTTCAAAAAATTCAAGGTATATTCCGGTTCCGCCGAAAACAGAAAACCACAGAGCCCCGAAAATGGTAGGAACGGCAAGTACGCCGATCACAAATTCCCGGATGGTTCTTCCTCTGGAGATACGGGCTATAAAGGTTCCGACAAATGGTGCCCATGCAATCCACCATGCCCAATAAAAGATCGTCCAATCCTGGAACCATGTTAGTTCCTGATCAAAAGGGCTTAATCTGAAGCTCATAGAAGGCAGGTTTTGAAGGTAAGAGCCGATGGTTGTTGTAAATAGATCCATAATAAAATTTGTAGGACCTACAAACAGCAGGAACATCATTAAACCTATAGCTAAGATAATGTTTAAATTACTTAAGTATTTTATTCCTTTATTTAAACCTGTTTGCGCAGAAAGCATAAATAGGATGGTAACGATGGCAATAACCGTTAACTGGGTAGCAATATTATTATCGATTCCGGCAAATGTTGCAGAAAGTCCCCCTGTAATTTGTATAGCTCCAAGACCCAAAGAGGTTGCAACACCAAATACAGTAGCAAAAACGGCGATGAAATTAATGATCACGCCCAGAGGGCCATCAACACGGTCGCCTAAAACAGGTCTTAATATTGAGCTAATAACTCCTGGCGCTCCTTTTCTAAATTGAAAATAGGCAAGAGCAAGCGCAATTACTGTATAAATCGCCCATGGATGGAGTCCCCAGTGGAAAAAGGAATATCTCATTGCTGCTCTTGCAGCATCAGGGGTCTGCCCTTCTGAAAATGGAGGGGCATAATAATGGTACATTGGTTCCGCCACTCCCCAAAATACAAGGCCGATCCCCATTCCGGCGCTGAAAAGCATAGCAAACCAAGTTAGATAATTATATTCTGGTCTGTCAGCATCTTTCCCTAAGCGAATATTTCCGTACTTGGTGAATATTAATAGGATAGAAAAAATTAAAAAGGCTGAAGCTGATAATAAATAAAACCAGCCAAATTTCTCTAGTATGAATCCTTGAATGTTCTGTGTGACTGAGTCAAGGTTTCCATTCGGCAAAACACTTTGCGGGACAAGTCCCCATAAAATAAATAATGCTGTGAATATGACTGAGACCGTAAATACGGGTGTCAGTTTCTTCATCAAATCCCTCCATATGTTTTCAATTGTAATATTTTTTACCCTGATAAAAAAATTGTGTAAAACTCCCTGGCTGTTAAGAAAATAGGAAAAATGTTTTATAATGTTCATATCGAACCTATTTCGTGTAAATGCAGTGGGTAAGGGTAAGGAGTGAGTAGGGGAACAACTCTTTGGCTCTTTGAATACCATTGTTGATAATACCACTTATTGGGTTGACTGAAAAGAAATATGCATTAAAGGAGGGCAACATGAAAAAAGCAGGGGTTATGATACTATTTTCTTTCATTCTGTTTCTGTCTGCATGCGGTACTGTAAAAAAGGAAGAGGCAGCAACAGTCAAAAAGGAACAAGAAGAAATTGAAGAAGAAACGGAAGTAAGCAATTCTGAGCAGGAAACAAATATACAGGCGAACGAAGGAAGCAATAACAAAGAAGATAACGTTAATAATGAAACAAGCCAGGAAACTGTAGCAGCCGTTGAAACGGAATATCAGCTAAATGAGAACAATTGGACCATTGAACCTATAAAAAATGCAAATTCAAAAGTTGTTCTATTAACGATTGATGACGCTCCTGATACATACGCGCTCCAAATGGCTGAAATCTTAAAGAAGCTGGGTGCACCGGCAATCTTTTTTGTAAACGGACATTTTATCGATACGCCAGAAGAGGCAGCCGTACTGAAAGCCATTCATAATCTTGGCTTTCCAATTGGCAATCACACATATAGCCACCAAAATCTGAAAGACCTTTCAGAGGAACAGCAATTTAAAGAAATTGTCGGTCTGAATGATGAAATTGAAGACATAATTGGACAAAGGCCAAAATTTTTTAGAGCTCCTTTTGGTTCCAATACAGATTACAGCAAAAAGATCGCACAGGATGAAAAAATGCTCGTTATGAATTGGACTTATGGGTATGATTGGGAAAAAGAATATCAATCCAAAGAGGCTCTGACAGACATAATGGTCAATTCTCCATATTTAGTGGAGGGTGCCAATTTATTGATGCATGACAGGCAATGGACAAAGGAAGCTCTAGAGGATATTGTAAAAGGACTCCAAAATAAAGGATATGAAATGGCAAACCCAGCACGAATTAAAACGGTTCAATAAAGTATTGATTTGATTACTGAATCTTTTAGAAAAGCTCTTTTCTAAAAGATTGTTGCTTTTAGATAGAGTCCATAAATAAAAATATTGTTAAGTAAGTTTGGTTGATTGGAGCGTAAGGTGCGAGACTCCAGCGGGAGGAGTGGGACAGGTGAGACCCCACAGGCGCTGCGTGCCGAGGAGGCTCACCGCCCGCCCCTCGTTCGCTGAGCATCCTGGAGCGGAAATCATTACTTGTTTAAAAGCAACAAAGTTTGCGAAAACAGCCTTTAGAAAAGAGCCTAAAAGAAGGAAGAGGAGTCTCTAGTTTGACTCCTCTTCCTTCTTTGGTTTCCCAGTAAAATATCTTGAAAAAATAGTGTAAAGGGGAAAGAACAATAAAAAGTAACTAAAGAAAGAAAAAAGAAAAGGTACAGCTTTGTAGCCCGTTTCTTTTTCAAACGGAGATGAAAATTTTACTTCCAGCGGATAAGAATAGGAATCCTCAGGGAAGGATGTTGTTTGTTCCGCGAAAGGAAATGGTGCACCGAACTCAATATTTTGATGGGTGCTTTCCGGTTTCCGCTCATAATACGAGTGAAAAATAAATGGAGATATTATAGTAAACGCCAAGCTTAATATTACGATAATAATAACCTTTTTGCTGATCATGTTTCACCTCTTGGGTTTATGTATAAATAGAATAAGAACAGCTTTGGAGCTGTTCTCTTTAATAAATCTATTTTTTTTATTTTCTGGGATAGAAATACATAACTCTTCCATTAAATAAATGCAATTCCCCTTTGAGCTTTTTAGCAAGGAATTTGCAGAATTCGTTGGCTTTCCCCTTATCACCAAACGTAGCGTTTTCTGGCAATGTTACTTGTATGTAGGTTTGCTCTCTTTCAGAACCATCTTCTACTCTGACCATTTCTTTATCCACACCGAGTATAATAGCATTATAGCGGTCATGGTTTGACAAAAGGTAAAACCAGCTGCCTTTTCCTTCAGGCTTTTCTTTAATTTCATAAGGAAAAGCGGCATCATCATATTCCCACTTAATCTGGTCACCTGTTTTACCTGTAATGTCTTTAAAATACAAAAATAGTTCTTTAATCTCTTCAGTTGTGATCCTTTCCTTATCTGATGAAGGAACAAGCTTTATATATGCATTAGCTGCCATCATCTTCCCCCCATTATCCCAAATAGTGTGGTATGAACATCCTATTTCATTCTAGCACTGATTAAAATCTTATGACAACTTAAAATAGGAAGGAAAATTTAAAATACTTGTCAAAATTGGGAAATTGAATTATAATAATATTCTAAATATTAAATTAAAAAGGAGGAATAATATGGAGTTTTTCGAGAAGCTCTACGATGAGCATGAAAATGTTAATGTTCGATTTGTTGGTTTTACAACTGAAACAACCCGTTATGATTTTGGCATCGTTTATACCAATCTCTTCTTTTCAAAGCCTCTGGTTATTTGTATGCAAACAGGCCGCTCCACTCTCCTCGACCCAAAAGATCTCGAAGACATTGAATACTTACAAAAGGCATTTAAGCTTGATTTATATGAACAGGCAGCGGATTTGAGTGAGTTTTTCAAAGAAGCTATACCGGGTGCCCGTTTTGAAACACAATATGAATAATGTATAAGGATTCTTATAAAAAAGCAGACACTTAGGTCTGCTTTTTTATATTGTGACATACTAATAAGGAAGGAACACGTGCCTGATGAAATGTAAAATACCAAAAAATACTTTAAATATGTTATACAATTAGGCTTGAAATATTAATAGTGTTATATTATTATTGAATTAAGAAGTTAAGCGCTTTCAGTTTAAATAAAAAACTCAATGAAAAGGAGAATGAAAAGATGGGTACAATCGTATGCCAGGCTTGCAATTCAACTATCGATCACTTTGAGGATGAAAAAGTAACGGTTTTGTATTCTAAACAATGCAACTGCTGTGACGGAGAAAAAACAGACAAAGCTAATAACCGCTAATAATAAAAAGAGCCTATTCCATAAAGGAAAGGCTCTTTTGCTTTATCGTATGGCACGATGTTCTTCAATGACGCGCAGGAATTTGAAATCATAATCCTCAGGTCCTTGTACTGGAAGACCGGCTTCCATATTTGTTTTAATATACCAAAGATTTTCTTTTGTAATGATTTCCCCTGGGATAAAAATCGGTATGCCGGGCGGATAGACCATGATGAATTCAGCTATAATTCTTCCTTCTGATTCATCAAATGGCACCAGTTCTGTATCAGCATAAAAGGCATCGCGAGGCGTTAAGGATAAGACTGGAATATCAGGCAGCAGCACTTGAGTTTCAAGTTTTTCCGTATTTCCTTCGCGCTCTTTCGCAAGTTCGGCAAGAGCAGATACTAAAATGTCGGCTTCCTTTTGCGTATCTCCTGGTGTGATGATACAAAGGATGTTATATAAATCGGACATTTCAACTTCGATATTATGTTTTTCGCGAAGCCAATTTTCAACATCAAAACCGTTCATGCCAAGTTCCTTGACTGAAATGATCAATTTTGTCGGATCATAGTCATGGGCAGCTTGCGTTTCCAATATTTCTTCTCCAACGCAATATAATCGATCGATATCATTTATGCGCCGGCGGATTGATTGTGCCAATTCTATAGTTTGGCCAATAAGCGCCTTGCCCTCAGTGGCAAGGCGTTTTCTGGCAACATCCAATGAAGCAAGCAATAAATAGGAAGTAGAAGTAGTCGTCAGCATACTTAAAATGGATTGTACCCTTTTGGCCGAAACAAGGTTTCCTTTCATGTTTAAAACAGAGCTTTGCGTCATAGACCCTCCCAGTTTATGAACCGAGGTAGCTGCTAAATCTGCTCCAGCCTGCATAGCAGATAATGGCAGCTCGTCATGGAAATGGATATGCACTCCATGTGCTTCATCAACGAGGACTGGCACATTATAGGAATGGGCTATGTCTACAATTTTCTTTAAATCAGCTGAAATGCCGAAATATGTTGGATTTATAACCAGAACTCCCTTAGCGTCTGGATGGAGTTCAAGGGCCTTCGATACAGATTCAGTAGTAATTCCGTGTGATATACCCAGTTTTTCATCGATCTCGGGATGAATGAAAATTGGCGTTGCACCCGAGAAAACAATAGCAGACATAACGGATTTATGAACATTCCGAGGAACGATAATTTTATCTCCAGGACCGCATACCGCCATAACCATCGTCATGATGGCTCCGCTTGTTCCCTGTACGGAGAAGAATGTTCTATCAGCTCCAAATGCCTCTGCAGCAAGGTCCTGGGCTTCTTTAATAATTCCTTTTGGCTGATGGAGATCATCAAGCGGACCGATATTGATCAGGTCGATTGCAAGAGCATTATCTCCAATATATTCTCTAAATTCCGGGTCAATTCCAGTGCCTTTTTTATGCCCTGGTATGTGAAACTGCACCGGATCCTTTTTTGCGTGTGCAAGTAAACCGCTGAATAACGGTGTATTATATTGAGACAACTTATTCCCACACCTCTTTAGTTAATATTTCAATTTGATCATGTTATAAAACATTTGCATTATAGCATTATTCAATCCCTTTGCATAGAAAGATTTATCGTTCTGCAACCATATGGGCCAGACAATTCCCCTGGCTAAAATTTTCTGCTTTCTTTTTAGTTTTAGAAGTTAACAGGAAATTAAAACATAAAAATAGAAATAGAAGAATATTGACGAATGGAGGTTGTAATTATGAATTGGAACACAAGGGTTACAGAAATGCTAAATATTCAATATCCTATCATTCAGGGAGGGCTTGCACATCTCGCTTATTCTGATTTGGCTGCTGCCGTTTCAAATGCAGGCGGGCTAGGGCAGGTAACAGCAATGTCTCTAAGCAGCCCAGGAAAACTCAAAGAAGAAATCCAAAGAGTAAAGACATTGACAGACAAGCCTTTCGGGGTTAATTTTGCTATTGGGCAGCACGGCAGGTCATTTGCTGAATATCTGGATATTGCTATTGAAGAAGAAGTTCCGGTAATATCTATGACAGGTGGAAACCCTGCCCCCATTTTTGAACAATTGAAAGGTATAAATGTTAAGAAACTTGTTCTTGTAGCAGCCAAAAGGCAGGCAATAAAGGCGGAAGAGTTAGGTGCCGATGCAGTAATGGTCGTCGGCCAGGAAGGGGGAGGACATTTAGGCAGGGATGATATCGGAACCTTTGTCCTCGTTCCTCAAGTGGTTGATGCTGTATCCATTCCTGTTATAGCATCAGGAGGCATCGGGGATGGCAGAGGAATGATGGCTGCGCTAAGTCTTGGAGCAGAAGGGATTGAAATGGGAACGAGATTTGTGGCGACAAAAGAGTGCGTTCATGCATCCGAGTTATATAAAAACCGTCTGGTGGAAGGAACAGAAAATGATACAGTTGTTATAAAAAGAACAATTGGCGCTCCTGCCAGGGTAATTGCAAACCCTTGGACAGATAAAATCCTCGAAATAGAAAAACAAAACGGCAGTTATGAACAATTAAAGAATTACATAAGCGGGAATGCTAATAAGAAATATATTCATGAGGGGAAAGACCATGAAGGTTTCGCATGGGCTGGCCAGGTAATGGGATTAATCAAGGATGTGCCGACTGTTGATGAGTTAATTCAGAGGATGGTAGCTGAAGGGGAAAGCGTCCGAAAAAAATGGGCTGAGTCAATATAAAGCAGCAGGATAATCATAATTGAGGTGAAATTGACATGGAATATCAATACCCGATTGACCATGATTGGTCAACAGAAGAAATTGTAGATGTTATTAAATATTTCGAAAGCATTGAGCAGGCTTATGAAAAAGGAATTGAGCGGGATCAATTCATGAATGCCTACAGACGGTTTAAGGAAATAGTACCGGGCAAAGCACAGGAAAAAAATCTTTGTGATGAATTTGAAGAACAAAGCGGCTATTCATCATACAAAGCGGTGAAGGCAGCCAAGGAGTCTTCTGCAGGGGATAAAATAAAAATGAAATAACAGGCTTGGCAAATGAACTGCACCGGCTAAAGAACGAAAAAGCAAAACCTCCTACTTGAAAGGAAGTTTTGCTTTTTTTGATATTAATTAATGATGTTTATGCCATTTTGTATAGGGGTAATAAGTTTCTAAATACAGAATCTGCTTTTTCAATAAATTGATCAGGCGACATGCTGACGGCTTCTTCTCTAGGAATATTGATGCCGCACAGAATTTCAGCCTTCTTGACAGTTTGCAGGCGAACAAACATGGATTGTAATTCATCTTTGGACAATTGGCTATGCGGATGCACCGATGGTTTTGTATGATCAACAGACCAGACATAATCCTTAGGTACTTCTTTATACAATTTATCCAGACTGTCCTCGAAAGCTTTTCCGATGGCCTCTTTACTCGGTGCTTCATAGATGACAGCAAACCAAATGAATACATGTGTTTCCCATAAACCAATTTGAAAATGCGGAAGCATTTTGTAGCCTCTTGAATTACTTGCAAAGGCAACCCACGTATCTTTTGGGGGATTCTTGGTTCGCCTCGCATGTTTAGCAACATGAGGAAACATTTCATCGCCGGATAATGCTGAAAGCGAAGGGGCAAAATGCTGTCCCAGTTCTTCAAGCTTCGGTCTAATCGTTGACTTTAATGCTTCCATTCTGTCATCAAGGCCATCTATTTCAAAAACATTGAAATCTTCATTGGTAAAACCGGAAAATGCCATAAGCTAACCTCCTAAATGCTTTGTCAAATATTGTAGCATAACCTCGAACAATCTAGAAATATTAAGCCTTAAAGCTCTTTATAAATAGGCAGTGTAAACTCTCATGCTGATCTTGGCATTAAGATGACTGGAGCGAAAAGCAGGCGCCTGAAATGGGAATCAACAGGCACGGTTAGCAGAGCTATAATTTAAGTTTGGGTTATCGCACAAATTAGTTGCATCTGAGAATTACTCTTCATATGATAATAGTAAAAATAATCAGAAAATTAATTAGATTATTGGAAGGGGTGTACTGTCTAATGAAACAACTTATGAATTCTGTTAAGAAAAAAGCCGGTGAGAGAGAAAGGACAGCAGTTCTAAGACTGGAAATGGATTATGAATTAGCTACTTTATTTGATGCCATGAAAGAAAAAAATGAAGACTTAAAGAAGCAAACAAAGCTAAAGCTTGAAAGGATCAGACAGGAACTTCTAAGATTAAAAGCACTTTAAAGATGATGTATCTTGAACTGTGAAGCAAAGGAGAAAAGGCAGAAAAAATGCAGATAAAAAGCAAAAACCTTTAGAAACGAACTCCCTTATTGGATATGGAGTTCGTTTATTATTTTATAAATGCCTTCTTCTTAAATAAATAGGCTGCAAATGATTATCCTCTCCCTGGGAGAGGATATAACTTGAAGAACATCGCTAATTCATTTAAGCTATTAATATTTTAGGCTGTGTTGAAGCTAAATATTGATTTCAGCAAAGAGCGGCAGGCACGAGGTTTCATCTGGAGAATCGAGTCATGGGGAGACCCCACAGGCGCTGTTAGACCGCCTGCTGAAAGCAATGTATGGAGCGGAAATCAACAGGCAAGTTCAACAGCCATATTTTTAAAAAATCCCATAAAATAACAATGGAGACTTAGCGGAGGGTGGGCCAAGTATGACAAATTGGAGCGAATTAGATACATATGCAAAAGCCTGGGTTAAAGAGGCTGGAGTCAACATCCGGAATTCCTTCAGTAAAACATTGACAATTACGACAAAGTCAAATGCAAATGATTTGGTTACGGATATTGATCAGGGAACAGAACAATTTTTCATAAAGAAAATTAAAGAGAAATATCCTGAACACCGAATCCTTGGGGAAGAGGGATTTGGCGATAAGTTAAACGACTTGGACGGAATTGTGTGGATTATCGACCCAATCGATGGAACAATGAACTTTGTGCATCAGCAAAGAAATTTTGCGATTTCAATTGGCATCTATGAAAATGGCGAAGGGAAAATCGGATTGATTTATGACGTGGTGCATGATGAATTGTATCATGCTATTAAGGGGCATGGAGTTTATATGAATGAATTGAAGCTTCCTCCATTAAAAGAAACAGAAGTCTCCAAAGCGGTTATAGGGCTGAATGCCACATGGGTAACGGAAAATAAGCGGATTGATCCGTCGCTGCTGGCACCGCTGGTTAAAAATGCGCGGGGGACCCGCTCTTATGGCTCTGCTGCTATAGAGATGGCTTATATTGCATCAGGGCGGGTTGACGCCTATATTACCTTAAGACTGGCGCCGTGGGACTTTGCCGCTGGTGTCATAATGATTGAGGAGCTGGGAGGAAAAGCGACTACTCTTAAAGGAGAGCCGTTGAATCTGCTAGAAAATAACTCTGTTTTTGTCTCGAAGCCGGGTCTCCACCAGGAAATCATGAAAGAGTATTTAAACAATGGAAATTGGTAATCTGACCAGTAATTTATTGACTGATTCAGATTGGCCATTCTTCTTAAAAATCATAAAAACCAGTCCTGAGTGGGAAGAAACCGAAAAAAGCGGGTTTAACCTTAAAAAGTACGTGGCTTTGCATGAGAAATTGAATGGGGAGTGGAGACTATGGCGATTGGATGGTGAGCAGATAGCCGTCACCTTTCATGTTAATAAATCGCCATCCAATCAAAAGCCGTGGATTGGAACTATTCTTGTTAAGGAAGAAAGGCGGAGACAAGGTTTGGGTATAGCGATAATCGGAAAAATAGGTGAGGAACTGAAAAGCAGTGGGGAGAAGTCATTATTTGCAGGTGTGCCGGAATATCGCTATAAGTGGATCGAGTTTCTATCTGATGCCGGATTTGAACAGTTTAAGATGGAGACTTCTCCTGAAGGAAAAGATTATTTGATAATGGTCTGTCCGCTTATTTAAGAAAGCTGCAGCACTTGGCTGCAGCTTTTTTGCGCTTTGTTATAGCAATCCGTCTTCTCTCATTTTCTTCTTTGTTTTAAAACCGAAACCCATTACAAAAACTAACAGGACGATTGAAAAAATAATGCCAAATATGCTTCGTTCAGCCACTGCAACTCCAATTCCCATCATGCATACGGCTGTTCCAATCGCAAAAGCTAATAAAGGCCACTTGATATGTTTCATACTATTTTACCCTCCCAGGCGGAGTAATAAGTGCATTTGCTGGCAAACAATATATAGAAATAGCGTATTAAATAATTGAAATAACCTAAAAAGCCAGGCACGAACCCCTTTTCTACATTATTTTACACAAAAAGCTTTTAGGTTTCTACAGTAATTATGATATAATGTATCAGTTGTAAAAAAAATGTAGAAAAATGATTTAGTTTTTATAAATAGGAGGAAATCTTTTGAAACTAAGAGAAGACATTCGCAATATAGCGATTATTGCCCACGTTGACCACGGAAAAACTACGCTGGTTGACGAACTTTTAAAACAGTCTGGAACATTTCGCTCAAACGAGCATGTAGAAGAGCGTGCCATGGACTCAAATGATTTGGAAAGAGAACGTGGAATTACCATCTTAGCTAAAAATACTGCAGTTAAATATAAAGATACAAGAATCAACATACTTGATACGCCAGGACACGCAGATTTTGGCGGTGAAGTTGAACGTATCATGAAAATGGTTGATGGTGTTTTATTAGTAGTGGATGCATATGAAGGCTGTATGCCGCAAACACGCTTCGTGCTCAAAAAGGCATTGGAACAAAAACTAACTCCAATCGTAGTTGTAAATAAAATTGACAAGGAATCTGCCCGCCCAACAGAAGTTGTTGATGAAGTAATCGATTTATTTATCGAACTTGGTGCAGATGAAGACCAGCTTGAGTTTCCGGTCATTTATGCATCAGCTATTGCTGGAACTGCAAGTACAACTCCTGAAAAACAGGATGATGATATGCATTCGGTTTATGAAGCCATTATTGACCATATACCAGCACCTGTTGATAACCGCGAAGAACCGCTTCAATTCCAGGTAGCACTTTTAGATTACAATGATTATGTAGGAAGAATTGGGATTGGCCGCGTATTCCGTGGAACGATTAAGGTCGGTCAGCAAGTTGCACTAATGAAGCTTGATGGTTCAGTCAAACAGTTCCGTGTGACGAAAATTTTTGGGTTCTTCGGCCTGAAGCGCGAAGAAATCCAAGAAGCTTATCCTGGGGATCTAATCGCTGTTTCCGGAATGGAAGATATCAACGTAGGGGAAACTGTCTGCCCTGTTGAGCATCAGGAAGCACTTCCTGTTCTAAGAATAGATGAGCCAACATTGCAAATGACTTTCGTTGTAAATAACAGCCCATTCGCAGGAAGAGAAGGCAAGTATATTACAGCCAGAAAAGTTGAAGAAAGATTACGTGCCCAGCTTGAGACAGATGTGAGTCTTCGTGTTGAAAATACAGATTCGCCTGACGCTTGGGTTGTATCTGGACGCGGAGAACTTCATTTATCAATCCTCATTGAAAATATGCGCCGTGAAGGGTTTGAATTGCAGGTTTCGAAGCCTGAAGTAATTATTAGAGAAATTGATGGTGTTCGCTGTGAACCAGTAGAACGTGTTCAAATTGATGTGCCAGAGGATAATACCGGCTCAATTATTGAATCAATGGGTACACGTAAAGGTGAAATGCTTGATATGGTGAATAACGGAAATGGTCAAGTGCGACTAACATTTAATGTTCCAGCCCGCGGACTAATTGGCTATTCCACAGAATTTATGACGCTTACTCGCGGATACGGTATTATCAATCACACATTTGACAGCTATCAGCCTGAGATTAAAGGACAAATTGGCGGAAGAAGCAAAGGCGTGCTCGTTTCAATGGAAAGTGGAAAGTCATCCACATATGGTATTATGCAAGTAGAGGATAGAGGAACTATTTTCGTTGAGCCAGGTACTGAGATCTATGAAGGAATGATTGTAGGTGAACATACTCGCGAGAATGATCTTACAGTTAATATCACAAAAGTGAAGCACGCAACCAACATTCGTTCTGCTAATAAGGATCAAACCAATGTGATTAAAAAGCCGCGCATATTGACACTTGAAGAAGCCCTGGAATATTTGAATGATGATGAGCTTCTTGAGGTAACACCTGAATCAATCAGACTGCGCAAGAAAATTCTTGATAAAAATGAACGTGAAAGAGTAGCTAAGAAAAAGAAATACGCTGAAACAAACTAAGGCTAAGAAGGGGGAGGAAAGAGGGATATGGATGTTTCACAACGCCTGTCTTTTTTCGCTGCTTTATTCAAAGTCGATCAAAATCCCACAACAGGGATGTGGCTGCTTTATATAACAATTGTCCTTTTGTCTATCCTGGTTTTTAAACTTGGATTTGCCAAAAAGCTTCCTATTGCCAAATCAGTTGTTATTTACACCTTCTTAATTTTGGGATGTACCATGCTGACTTTTCTTGGTGTGTTCCTTCCGGTTGCTGAAGGCCTTGTTGTGGCTGCGCTAATCTTGATTATCTATAAAATCCGCCTTCACCAGGAAAAGAAGCATCAGGCAAATGCGGATTAACGGGGAGAGGCTGATATGAAATCTTTGCAGGATTCACTGTATAACTGGTTAACGATTAAAATTGTCAGTGATGAACGGCCTGATGATACAGCAGCAACAGACACAGAAAAGATGTTTTTTGACATTCTCGGAGATGAGCATCAGATTTCCGATCTGGAAGTTGAAAAAGATGAAGTTATGTACTATGTGCATTACACTAAGGACGGAGAACGGAATAAAACCCGTTTTCCGCGTGATTTGATTGAGGTCATGCTCAATCAAATCCAAAATGAACCTGATAAGTATGTGAATTATCCAGAAGATTAATAAAGGCCGCTCCCTCCAAGGGGCGGCTTTATTTTGGCTTGTTCGTGTTGTCTGGCATTCCAAGCTATTCTGCCTAGCGGATAAATCCTAATTTGTTTTAAAAGTCCATTACACTCCAAATTGGGAGGCTTACCATTCTTCCTCCTGGACCTTGCTCCGATACAGTTTAAAATTACCGGTATCGGCTCTCTTTTGCGTTCTCTCAGCAATTCTTGTTTCACACGGTTTGCACATATAGGTGTGAATTGGGCGATTGCGCAGACGCTTAGCCTGCAGAGATTCATTTTCTATAGATTCGATTTTATCGCAAAGTACACATTTAACTCTCATAGGGACACCTCATATTATTTTGACTGCTTTTAATACCATTATAGTACAAGTTCGTAATGGATTCGAATGCTTTGCGATAAATAAATTTTTGCTGCTTTTACGGTATTTGGCCTGAGGTATTGGTTCATATTAGTATAGAATAGAGTTTCAGTGCCGTATTGCTGAAGAAGGTGCTTTAGCCATGAATGTATATTGGTTGAAAGAAATTCCTTATCATACTATGATGAAACTAATAAAGGAGGGAAAAGAATGGCAAATCAGGTAGAACCCAAATTAATTAAACCATTATATGATGAATTGCAGAAAGAGCGGTTTGTCACACTTGCAACTGTTGATCACGAAACAGGAGGGCCAAATGTTAGCGCGATTTCTTGGGTATTGGCCAAGGATGAAGAAACAATCTGTTTCGCTGTTGATAACCGTTCAAGAATCGTACAAAACATAAATAACAACAATCAAGTAGTCCTGAATATCATAGCAAACGAATCTACATATTCCATCTCTGGAGAGGCTTCAGTAAAGTCTGAAAAGATGGAAGGTGTGCCGCTTAAGCTGGCCCTATTGGATATCAGCGTAAAAGAAGTTCGTGATGTAATGTTCTACGGCTCCAAAATTACAGCAGAACCGCAATATGACAAAACTTACGACAAAGATGCTGCAGCCCGTTTAGATAAACAGGTAATGGAAGCCATGAAAAAAGCTTAGTTCCCTAAGGGAGCTAAGCTTTTTTCATGGCTATGTTAGAGAAAACTGTTGATTAGAGCAGCAAAAAAGTACCAGGTACCTATACCAGTTCGTACAACTGGTATAGGTACCTGGTTTATTTATGGTAGTTTGAATGTTCTTCTTGTTTTTGTTCGAGTTTTTTTTCTTGGTTGTTATTGAGTTTTTTCTTCGGATCCTCTGTTGCGTTTTTTTCATTTTTCTTGTTTGGATCAACTAAATCTGCGGGTACTTCTGGCATTAAACGGCCAGCTATATCAGCCAGCTCATTCATAATTCCCTGAATAGGCTCCCCATTTTGAATGTCTTCGGCTATTTCTCGAAGCCGGGCGTTAATGTCCGGATCGGCCACAATCATAGCTCTTGCGCCATGGGGATCATTTTTCAGACTTTCTGCAACAGAATACTTAATTGTCCCAACTTCAGATCTGTCGAGGTTTTTATTTACATCAATCCCTACAATCGCAAATCTTCCGAGGACAACCGCAGTCGCGTCGTTAACATTGGGTATCCTTGTTGCCAAGTCGACAAGGTGTCTGGAAACTTGCTGTCCGGTCTCCCTGTCAACTTCCTGAATCGTGCTGTTTTTAACATTAATGGCATTTTGCTGGTCCTGCTGGTCTTGGGACTGGTTATTGTTTAATCCGCATCCTGACAAAAGTAAGGCTGAAAAGAACAAAAATAGCCATTTCTTCATATTTGACACCTCCGGGGCTATCAAAAAATTTTCCTGAAATAAAAGCAATTACCCGAAATGCCCTGAGTATTTTGCAGTTTATCAGGACTAAATAGGATTCTTTAATGATTATTGTGCAAAACTTCTTCTATCTTTATTCGGCAAAACATATATTTTACCAAGTTATATTTGTCCCACTGTATATAAAAGCCTTTCATCCTATTCATTCAACTTCTCAGTGGGAATGAATAATATAAACAAACGACGTATTCGTTATGATTCCAAAATGGGCTCATACCAAACAAAGACACAGCAGCTATCGAAACTAAAAAGGCAGAAAGCCCCCACTTACGAAGTTTCGCTTTATAAAGACCCAAGAGGAGCAGGAGGCATCAGATTGAGTAAAATTTACGTTTTAGATACCAACGTCTTGTTGCAAGACCCTAATTCCATATTTTCATTCGAAGATAATGAAGTGGTAATTCCAGCTGTGGTACTGGAAGAAGTCGATTCGAAGAAAAGGTATATGGATGAGATAGGCAGAAATGCAAGACAAGTATCCAGGCTGATTGACGGCATGAGAGAAACGGGAAAGCTTCATGAAAAAATCCCTCTTGAAAATGGCGGAAGCCTGCGTATTGAATTGAACCACAGATCATTTCAACAGCTGCAGGAGATCTTTGTGGAAAAAACTAATGATAATCGGATTTTGGCAGTTGCCAAGAATTTATCACTTGAAGAAGAGACAAAAGAAAATGGACGAACAGTCATTCTGGTAAGCAAAGATGCTCTCGTCCGTGTAAAAGCCGATGCAATCGGGTTAATATCTGAAGATTTTTTAAGTGATCGGGTAGTGGAAAATGATCATTTGTATCCTGGTTTCCTGGAAGTTTATATAGGGCTGGATAGATTGAACCGCTTTTATGAAAAAGGTGAATTGCCATTGTCAGATGTGGCAAATCATCCTTTCTATCCCAACCAGTTCCTTGTTATGAAAGATGCCCTTGGCTCCTCTTCATCGGCTTTGGGGGTGGTTGATCAAAATGGAAAGAAGGTAAAGAAGCTTATATTTGACCATGATCATATTTGGGGAATCAAACCCCGAAATGTTCAGCAGACAATGGCTTTGGAGCTTTTGCTAAGAAATGATCTTCCTTTAGTTACGCTAATTGGGAAGGCTGGAACCGGAAAGACCTTATTGGCGCTGGCGTCCGGTTTAATGCAGACCGAGGACTATGGACAATACAAAAAGCTGCTGGTAGCACGGCCAATTGTTCCGGTAGGAAAAGATCTTGGATTCCTGCCAGGTGAGAAAGAAGAGAAACTAAGACCGTGGATGCAGCCGATTTACGATAATCTGGAGTATTTGTTTAACGTGAAGAAACCAGGGGAATTGGATGCCATACTTGCAGGAATGGGATCGATCGAGGTTGAGGCGCTGACCTATATACGGGGAAGGAGCATTCCGGATCAGTTTATCATTATTGATGAAGCGCAGAACTTAACTAAGCATGAGGTGAAAACCATTCTTACGCGAGTGGGGGAAGGAAGTAAGATTGTCTTAATGGGTGACCCTGAGCAAATAGATCATCCATACCTTGATGCCTATAACAATGGCCTTACCTATGTTGTAGAAAAGTTTAAAGATCAAATTATCTCCGGACATGTCAAGCTTGTCAAAGGCGAGAGATCCGGCCTTGCACAGCTTGCAGCTGACCTTTTATAGAAACATTTTAGCCTAATATTTCACCCGAATTTACAATAATTGGTCTATAGCCGGGGGTGGCCCTGCAAAAGCAGAATATACTGTTATTGCGTGCGGCCAATAAGAAAAGGGCGATATTCCATCGCCCTCTCCGGTCATTCCACTCTGAAAGCTTTCACTCTTTTGATAGGATTGTTTTTATTGCTTCCATCACCGATATATACATGTACAGGTCCGTCATCCTTTAAAGGTTTTCCTTCCTTTGAGAACCCCAATATTAATTCTTCTGCTTGGGATAAAGGCAGTTGAACCTCGCCGTCTTCACTTTCGATAATTAGAGATTCTGCACTTTCATCCGGCTCGGCATTATGGAGGAACGGTTTAAAAGGAATCCCGAAAGTACCTGTCAATACCTTTTCCTTTTCGAATTTTTTTTCTGTTTTTAATGTAGGAGGAAACACAGCTCCTTCCATGATCTCCCTATCCCAATGCTTAGAAACTGCCTTCGTATATTCCTCGAGCTCATTTTTATTCACAGTTTCCTTATCAAAATATGTATTCAAATCTACTCTCCGGTCATCAAAAATCCAGACTCCCGGATCCAATGTAATCGTATATTTAACTTGTCCTTTAAATGAAATAATATTTTCCATATTAATCCTCCTGGCAAATCCATGCACTCATGAATAGATATATGCTTTTAGTATACAGATTTTATGGGAAGTTGTCATATTGGCATTCTTGATAAATATTTGGGGTAAACTAGCTCAATGATAAAAATAATGCCAGGAGGGAAATAATGACCTGTCATACTAGCGGTGATCTGCAAAAAATTGTTAATGGAGTCGTTCCATTGGCAAATGAAGGCGAAGTAGCAGATTATATTCCTGCACTTGCAGAAGTAAACAAGCAAGATCTTTCAGTAGCGATATACAACATTATGGATAACAGCTGCATATACGCCGGAGATTACCAAAAAAAGTTCACTTTGCAAAGCATTTCAAAAGTGCTGGTCTTGGCATTGGCCATTCAAGATAGAGGATATGGCTATGTTTTTAATAGAGTGGGGATGGAACCAACCGGCGATCCATTCAATTCTATTTCCAAACTTGAGACATCTATTCCTTCAAAGCCTCTTAATCCAATGATTAATGCAGGTGCACTGGCGGTTACGAACATGATAAAAGGTGAGAACGCATTGGAAAGATGGAGCCGCATTAGGGATTTTGTACAGCGATTGGCAAGTGATAAAGATGTAACCTGTGATGAGGAAGTAGCAAAATCTGAATTTGATACTTCCTGCCTTAATAGAGCTCTCTGTTACTTCATGAAACAGCACGGTGTTATCGAGGGGAATGTAGAAGAACTGATGGACATTTATACAAAACAATGTGCAATTGAAATGAGCTGCTTCGATCTCGCAAGAATAGGTGCTGTTTTTGCACTTGATGGGAAGGATCCGGAGACCGGTGAAGAAATTATCTCTAGAGAGATTGCACGTATTTGTAAAACATTCATGGTTACATGCGGGATGTACAATGCATCGGGGGAGTTTGCCATCAAAGTTGGAATACCGGCAAAAAGCGGCGTGTCGGGCGGAATTTTAGGAGTAGTGCCGGAAAGGTGCGGCATAGGCATTTTCGGCCCTTCACTGGACAAAAGAGGAAATAGCATAGCAGGTTTAAAGCTATTGGAGATTCTGGCAGATAGAAATAACTACAGCATATTTTAAAATGGCTCACTGTTGGTATTGGCACTCTGTTGATTAAAACGGAAGGCAAGAGATCCTTGAAAACGCATTCTCATTACCTACGTACAGAGTTGATTCAAGAATGTTATCTTAACGTCCAGCGGGAGAAGAGAATCAAAGGAAGATCTCAAAGACGCGTTTTACGCGGAGGGAAGCTGCCGGAACGCCTGCGGTTCGGGAGCGCCTGGAGTGGAAATCAACAGGGGAATTACAGAGTCTAAAATATAAAAGTTCTAAATAAAGCAAGACGTTCGGCAGAACGCTATTCTTTATTAATCCCTTATTATCCTTGCTTTTTTCCAAGCTTAAGTATAAAATTTAAAGATAGGATAATCGCTCGGAAATGGAGGGATTGAAAGTTGGCTTCTGAAATGATTTTAGATCACAAAGAAAAAGCAAACGCTCTTTTAAAGGCAGATGCTGCTAAAATATTAAAGTTAATCAAGGTTCAAATGGATAACCTCACAATGCCCCAATGCCCTCTATATGAAGAGGTGCTTGATACTCAGATGTTCGGGTTGTCCAGGGAAATAGATTTTGCTGTCCGTCTCGGTTTAATTGAAGAGACCGAAGGCAAGGCTATTCTTGATGAATTGGAAAGAGAACTCTCCATTCTTCACGAAGCTTCAGTAAAAAAATAAAATTAAAAAACTCAAACATTCTTCATAGATTGTTTGAGTTTTTTTATAACCAAATTGAGCAATAAGGTTGATTAGTATGCCTGCTTGAAAGATTATATTTAAACGGTATAACTTTATTTTAAATTAGTATGACATAATTATGGAATTCTCTTGATTGTTATGTTACATTTAAATTAACTTTTCTTTTCTTCAAAGCAGGATATTCAATACTATAGTAGAATAAGTAATAAACTTAGAAGATAAGGGAAGAGGGCTGGATGTTAAAAAAAATTTTAAAATCGTATGATTATACCTTGGTTATCGCTGTAGCTCTGCTATCTGTTTTTGGGCTAATTATGGTTTTTAGCGCAAGCATGGTTACTGCAGTACAAATTTATGATCAAGAAAGCGACTACTTTTATAATAAGCAAAAAATGCATTTAGTTATTTCTGCAATAGCATTTATCTTTGTTGCTTTATTTCCATATAAAGCCATGCAAAGCAATAAATTTCTTGTGCCCATGGTGGGGATTTCTGTTTTCGGCTTATTTGCCCTATTTATTTTTGGCAAAGTGGCAGGCGGAGCCATGAGCTGGTTTGAAATAGGAAGCAGAAGCCTTCAGCCCGCTGAATTTGTAAAGCTTTCAGTTATTATATATTTAGCTGCAGTATATGCAAAAAAGCAGCCATATATAAATGAGTTTAATAAGGGAGTTCTTCCGCCGCTTGCCTACTTAATCCTTGCTATCCTGCTGGTTGCTATTCAGCCGGACTTTGGGACAGCCATAATTATTTTTGCTGTCGCAGCAGCAATTATTTTTACTTCAGGCATGAATTTCAAGAATATCTTTAAGCTGGGCCTGTTTGGAATGCTGCTTGCTGCACCTTTTATCCTTCTTTTAAAGAATAAGATATTTGCCCCTTATCGCATGGGAAGAATTGAAGCCTTCAGAGATCCCTTTGGATCAGAATTTGGTTATCAGCTTTCCAACTCATATATTGCGCTTGGTGCAGGAGGATTGAAGGGACTTGGTCTTGGGGAGAGTGTCCAGAAGTTGGGCTACCTTCCTGAAGCGCATACAGATTTTATTATGGCGGTAATTGCGGAAGAACTTGGTGCTATCGGGGTTGGTTTTGTCATTTTGCTTCTAGGGTACATTGTCCTGAGAGGAATCTTTATCAGTTTAAAGTGTAAAGATGCCTTTGGCAGCCTGCTTGCTATTGGGATATCCTCCATGATTGGGATACAGGCTTTTATCAACCTGGCCGGGATCTCAGGAGTCATGCCTCTTACGGGTGTAACTCTTCCCTTTGTAAGTTATGGTGGATCTTCGCTTCTGCAGCTTTCCATTGCTATGGGGATACTGGTGAACGTCTCTATGTTTGTAACTTATGAAAAAAAGTATAAAAATAAAGATGAACAACCAATGCCGGAAGCTATTCCAGAGTCTTCTGAAAAAGCTTATGTAATCCGTAAATAAGCACAGGGTTACTCTCAGTGCTTTTTAATACATAAATCAGGAGTAAATTCCTTCTGATAAAAAAAAGGGTGTTCTGCAATAAACTGCAGGGTGCCAATCATAGAAATTCAGGTCAGCAACGGGTGGGTTTTCCCACCCTGATACAGCCTGAATTTGGCAGAATATTATTAAAAATACATAAAGACGGGGTGTTTTTCTTGAGCCGAAGAATTAACAAAGTTTTAGTAGCTAACAGAGGAGAAATTGCTATCCGCGTATTCCGTGCTTGCACAGAGCTGGATTTCCGTACGGTAGCAATCTATTCAAAAGAAGATTCAGGATCTTATCACCGCTATAAAGCTGATGAAGCATATCTGGTAGGGGAAGGCAAAAAGCCGATTGATGCATATCTGGATATAGAAGGAATTATTGCAATTGCTAAAAATAGCGATGTTGATGCAATTCATCCAGGATATGGATTCCTATCCGAAAATATTGAATTTGCCAGACGATGCGAGGAAGAGGGCATTATTTTTATTGGTCCTTCATCCAGGCATTTAGATATGTTCGGAGATAAGGTTAAAGCCAGAACACAGGCACAGCTTGCTGAAATTCCGGTTATCCCTGGAAGTGACGGGCCAGTACAAAGCCTAGAAGAAGTGATTAGCTTTGGAAAAAGTCATGGATTCCCTATCATTATTAAAGCCTCCCTCGGTGGCGGCGGAAGAGGCATGCGCATAGTGAGAAGCCTTGAGGAAGTAAAGGAGTCCTACGAACGTGCAAAATCAGAAGCCAAGGCAGCATTTGGAAATGATGAAGTATATGTTGAAAGATTCATAGAAAGACCGAAGCATATTGAGGTTCAAATCATAGGAGACCGTGAAGGGAATATCGTCCATTTATATGAGAGAGATTGTTCCGTACAAAGACGTCATCAGAAGGTTGTAGAGGTGGCGCCATGCGTTTCCCTATCTGAAACGTTGAGGGATGAAATTTGCCTGGCAGCAGTCAACCTAATGAAGAATGTTGATTATATAAATGCAGGGACAGTAGAATTCCTTGTATCCGAAGACCAGTTTTATTTTATAGAAGTTAACCCGAGAGTACAGGTTGAGCATACGATCACCGAAATGGTAACAGGGGTTGACATTGTACAGACGCAAATACTTGTTGCAGAAGGCCACTCTTTGCATAGCAAAGAAGTGGGAGTGCCAACACAAGAAAACATCCACATTCACGGGTTTGCCATTCAGTCACGTGTTACGACTGAAGATCCGTTAAATAACTTTATGCCTGATACAGGAAGATTAATGGCATACCGATCCGGCGGCGGATTTGGTGTCCGCCTGGATGCGGGGAATGGCTTCCAGGGTGCGGTTATCACCCCATACTATGATTCCCTACTGGTAAAATTGTCGACTCATGCGATGACTTTCCAGCAGGCAGCATCCAAAATGGTCCGGAATCTTCAAGAATTTCGTATTCGCGGTATTAAAACTAATATTCCTTTCCTTGAAAATGTGGTTAAGCATGAAAAATTCTTGAAGGGAGAATATGATACTTCCTTTATTGATGAAACACCTGAACTTTTCCTATTCCCGAAAAGGAAAGACAGAGGTACAAAGATGCTCAGCTACATCGGGAATGTAACAGTCAATGGTTTTCCGGGAGTTGAAAAGAAAAAACGACCTGTTTTTGACGAGCCTAGAACGCCTAAAATGAAATACAGCACAGCCTTCCAGGACGGTACAAAGCAGATATTGGATTCACTTGGTCCTGAGGGCCTTGTAAAATGGATTAAAGAACAAAAGGAAGTTCTTCTAACTGATACAACTTTCCGTGATGCACATCAATCATTGCTTGCAACACGCGTAAGAACCAATGATTTGAAGAGTATTGCAGAGCCTACGGCAAAGCTTCTTCCGGAAATGTTCTCGTATGAAATGTGGGGCGGAGCTACTTTTGATGTGGCGTACAGATTCCTGAAGGAAGACCCTTGGGAAAGGTTGCTCACATTGAGAGAGAGAATGCCGAATGTGCTTTTCCAAATGCTTCTTCGTGCCTCCAACGCAGTAGGATATAAAAACTATCCGGACAATGTTATTAGGGAATTTGTTGAAAAATCTGCATATGCAGGAATTGATGTATTCCGGATATTTGACAGTCTTAACTGGGTTAAGGGCATGGAAGTCGCAATTGATGCTGTCCGCCAGAGCGGCAAGATTGCTGAAGCTGCCATGTGCTATACAGGTGATATTTCCGATCCAGCGAGAACCAAGTATAATCTGAATTATTACAAGGATCTTGCCAAAGAGCTTGAGAACCAGGGAGCTCACATACTTGCTATAAAGGATATGGCTGGACTGCTAAAGCCCCAGTCGGCTTACAGGCTGATTTCTGAACTAAAAGAAACGGTGGACATTCCGATCCATCTTCATACGCATGATACAAGCGGAAATGGAATTTACACATATGCAAAAGCCATCGAAGCCGGAGTTGATATTGTCGATACAGCATTGAGCACGATGGCCGGATTAACTTCACAGCCAAGTGCGAACTCCCTTTATTATGCATTGGAGGGAACTGACCGCAAACCGAATGTCAATATTCAGGCGCTTGAACAGTTGTCTTATTATTGGGAAGATGTCCGCAAATATTATCAGGACTTTGAAAGCGGCATGAAGGCTCCTCATTCAGAGATTTACCAGCATGAGATGCCAGGCGGACAGTACAGTAATCTGCAGCAGCAGGCTAAAGCTGTAGGCCTTGGCGATAAGTGGGATGAAGTAAAGAACATGTATTCCCGAGTGAATCATATGTTTGGGGATATCGTTAAGGTAACACCTTCCTCAAAGGTAGTAGGGGACATGGCTCTGTTTATGGTCCAAAATAAGCTTACAGAGCAAGACGTAATAAATAAAGGGCAGTCACTTGATTTCCCTGACTCAGTAGTTGAATTGTTTGAGGGATATTTAGGACAGCCATATGGAGGTTTCCCTAAGGAGCTCCAAAAGGTGATCCTAAAAGATAGAGAGCCTCTAACAGTTCGCCCGGGCGAGCTGTTAGAGGATGTTGATTTTAATGCTTTGAAAGAAAAACTCTTTAAGGAACTGGGAAGGCAGGTAACAAGCTTTGAAGCAATTGCTTATGCCTTGTATCCAAAAGTATTTATGGATTATGTAAAAACATGCGATCAATTTGGTGATGTTTCTGTTTTGGATACTCCAACATTCCTTTATGGGTTAAGGCTTGGAGAAGAAGTGGAAATTGAGATTGAAACAGGAAAAACATTAATTGTTAAATTGGTTTCTATCGGTCAGCCTCAGGCAGATGGCACAAGGATTGTCTATTTTGAGCTGAATGGACAGCCTCGTGAAGTTAGTATAAAGGATGAAAGCATTAAAGCAACCGTTGCTTCAAAAGTTAAAGCAGACCCTCATAATGAAGCCCATATTGCTGCCAGCATGCCTGGAACAGTAATAAAGGTAGTCGTTGAAAAGGGAGAGAAAGTGGAAAAAGGCGATCATTTAATGATCACAGAAGCGATGAAAATGGAAACAACTGTACAGGCACCATCTTCAGGAACAGTAAAAGACATTTACGTGGGGAATGGTGAAGCTATACAAACTGGCGATCTTTTGATTGAAATAACAAAATAAACATAAAAAAGAGCTTTGGCCAATGCCGAAGCTCTTTTTTATGTTTATTAGCAGCTTTTCCTGCTACGTGATTGTCGTCACGGGAGATACTGATGCTCCTTGCTTTTCTTCCTTCTTCACTTTTTCAATGGCGAGCTCATTCTTTTTGCTTCGGGATGATAAAAGGATGAAATAGCTTAATACCCCAAATAAGCAAGAAATAAAGAATGCATGTGCTAATGCTATATATAAATTAAGTCTGGTAATGACTACCAGGGCGCCCGCTGCAACCTGCAGGGATACTAGTATAAATGAAATGATCCATCCCCAGTAAATAACTTTCTGGTCTTTATAATATTTTATTGCGAGATAGGTAATATAGCCAATCCAGATGAAGATTAATCCTGCCGCGGCTCTATGGCCCATTTGCACCCACTCATACATGTTTCCAGGAAGTGTAAAGGCTCCATTAATACAAAGCGGCCAATCACGGCAAACCAGGCTGGCATTAACGTGGCGGACAAGAGCTCCTGTATAGACTACGGCATAGCTATATAATGATACGCCTATTATATGCTTCCTCATTCTTTTATCAATGATTAGTTTCTCAGCCTTAAATTTCTTGTCAACTTCAAAAATAAGCAAGGTCAGAAGAAGTACTGCTGCAAAAGATATTAAGGAAATGCCGAAATGAAGGGCAAGTACGAAATCCGATTGTCCCCAGACCACGGCAGCCGCGCCAATCAATGCCTGCAGAACGAGAAAGAAAAAAGATGTCAGCGACAAAAATTTAGTTTCTCTAATGTGACCCATTTTTTTCCAAGTCCATACAGATAGAATCAAAACCATAATCCCAACCGAACCGGAAACCAGCCTGTGAGCAAGTTCTATAACCAGCTCAGGAGTGATATCGCTTGGAACGAACTCTCCATTGCACAGCGGCCAGGATTTTCCGCAACCCATTCCTGATTCTGTTTTAGTAACAAGCGCACCGCCTAACAATATTAAAAGCATGCCGATTGTGGTTAATACAGCAAACCACTTTAAAGATCGTTGCAAAGCCTTTCACCTTCTTTGTCATATTCGTTTTGCTTTTGTTTGACCATATAGAATAGAATTTCTTTTCTATTAATTATCCGTATTCTATCTTAACAAAAATTCTCTAAAAAACCAGATAGGATTGTTGCTCCATTTACTTTTTCGATAGTACAGGAATAAAGCTTTTTTTACAACACTTATAAAAATTTATAAACGTAATTATAGTAAAAAAGGTTGAAACTTGGATTGGAGTTTGCTAGAAATATATAGGGGGTATAAATATGGATATTCTTGTCGCGGAAAATATTAATGGTTCCCCCTTGGCCAGATACATAATGGTGAGTTAAAATCTTTACTCCTTAAAGTTTTCTGCAAGTTTATTATCTCAAAAAAACAACCTTTCTTTAAGCATATTTAATTTTTGACACAAATTAGTCATAAATTATTCTAAAAAAATTCACAAAAGAGTTTTAAAGTGTGATTTAATATACAGAAGAAAGGTTTATTTTTTATTTGAATAATAAACTGTTTAATTACATTGTAAATAGTAGAAAACTATTTCGGTGATAATTATTTATTTAGGGTGAACCCCTCGTTTTTTATTGCAAATATGGCTTTGAAAGCAATTATGCTATATAGTAGTTGTAGTGTTAAAATAGCTTTGTTTGTGATAAGGGATAAAGGAGGAAAAGATATGTCTAACTCACGGGCTTTGAGTGAAGCTGCCATTGAAGACAGTGAGCGAAGCCTTCAAAATGATATACCGGAGACTACAGTCTGGAAGGATTTTCTTGCGCTGATTAAAATAGGCATTGTAAATTCCAATCTGATAACAACCTTTACCGGTGTTTGGCTAGCATTGCATTTTTCCGGCAAAGGATTTTTCAATAATCTAGACCTGGTTTTCTACACATTAATTGGTTCTTCACTGATTATAGCTGGCTCTTGCAGTCTCAATAATTATATTGACCGCGATATTGATCCATTAATGGAAAGAACCAAAGGCAGGCCGACTGTAACGGGGAAAGTGAATCCTGCAAAGGTTGCGCTTTTAAGTTTTCTGCTTATTGGCCTTGGGACTGCCTTTCTTATGTTTACGACAGCAACAGCAGTTGTAATCGGATTAATTGGCGTTTTTAGCTATGTTGTCCTTTATACAATGTGGACAAAGCGCAGATTTGTTTCCAACACAATTGTGGGCAGTATATCCGGTGCTGTGCCGCCGTTAATTGGATGGGCAGCTGTGGATGGCAGCCTCGACCCTATGGCATGGGTGCTATTCGCAATCGTATTTATTTGGCAGCCTCCCCACTTTTACGCACTTGCGATGAGAAGAGTGGAGGAATACCGTGCGGCAGGAGTACCAATGCTTCCGGTTGTAAAAGGTTTTGAAGCTACAAAAAGGCATATTTATATCTGGGTTGCTGCATTATTGCCGCTGCCATTCCTTATGCCTTCACTTGGTTTGGCATTTATGATTCTAGCAACCATCTTGAATGTTGGCTGGATCTTAACAGGCATTTATGCCAGAAAGTTTAATGACGATATTAAATGGGCTACATTAATGTTTGTATACTCATTACAATATCTGACTATCATGTTTGTAGCTATGGTAATCATCACACTTATTTAATTTTGTTAGGAAATTCTTACTTTCGCTAGTTACGAGAGGGGATTTATCCATATTTTTTGATCAAACAATTCAAAAAATGAAATTTTTACGAAAGAGGGGTTTGATTAAGCTATGAAAAGGCTTGCAAAGTGGCGTCTTTTTTCTCTGTTTGCGGTGATGGCGCTCGTTCTATCCGCGTGCAGCGGTAAACCGTATTTATCTACGCTAAATCCTGCTGGCGAAGTGGCGCAAACACAATTTGATCTAATGGTGTTAAGTACTGCAATTATGGTGGGGGTAATTGCCGTAGTAACAGTAATCTTCTTTATTGTTGTTTTTAAATTCCGCCGCAAAGACGACAGAATTCCGAAACAAGTTGAAGGAAGCCACAAACTTGAAATTATTTGGACTGTCATTCCTATTCTTTTGCTTCTTATTCTTGCTGTACCAACAGTTTCAGCTACCTTTAAGCTTGCAGACGTAAGTGAAATGGAAAAGAAGAATGAAGAAGGCAAAACAGATGCACTTGTTGTCAATGTGCGTGCTAACCTATACTGGTGGGAGTTTGAATATCCAAACCAGGAAATTATCACTGGACAGGAACTAGTTGTTCCAACTGACCAAAAAGTTTATTTCAACCTAATTGCGTCTGATGTTAAGCACTCATTCTGGATTCCTGCTGTTGGCGGAAAGCTGGATACAAACACAGATAATGTGAATAAATTCTGGCTGAAGTTTGATGGCGAAAAGGCTGATGAGGCTAACAACTTATTCTATGGTAAGTGTGCAGAGCTTTGCGGACCTTCCCATGCTTTGATGGATTTCAAAGTTAAAGCGGTTCCAAGTGAAGAGTTTGATCAGTGGGTAACTGCAATGCAGGATGTAAAAGAGCCTAAGCAGGCTGAAACTGATCTTGCGCAAGCTGGACAGGAAGTATTTAATAACAGCTGTATCGGCTGTCATGCTGTAACACCAGCAAACACTGCTCCAGAAGCAGCTCGTTTAGCTCCAAACTTAACTAACTTTGGTGACCGTGAGCGTATTGCCGGTATCCTTGATCACACTGAAAAAGATCTAAAGGATTGGTTAAGAGATCCAGAAACATTTAAACCTGGCAACAAAATGACTGGAACTTATGGCGAGTTGACTGAAGAAGAGCTTGATGCTCTTGCAGAATACTTAATGGGCTTAAAGGTTATGGAACAATAGGGGATTTTTTGAAAAGGGAGGTAAAATTGTGAGTACCTTAGCACAGAAAAAAGGTTTTGGAGCGACTTTATGGGACTATTTAACAACAGTTGACCATAAAAAAATCGCAATCCTTTATCTTATAGCGGGCGGATTTTTCTTCTTGCTTGGCGGTTTGGAAGCCATGTTCATCCGTATCCAGCTAGCAGTACCAAACAATGATTTTGTAAGTGCCGGGTTGTATAATGAAATTCTAACAATGCACGGTACAACGATGATATTTTTGGCGGCTATGCCACTTATATTTGCATTTATGAATGCCGTAATGCCACTTCAGATTGGTGCGCGTGACGTTGCATTTCCATTCTTGAATTCTTTAGGATTCTGGCTGTTCTTCTTTGGTGGAGTTTTCTTGAACCTTTCATGGTTTTTAGGAGGAGCACCTGATGCCGGCTGGACTTCCTATGCATCTCTATCAATTGCTTCTGAAGGCCATGGAATTGACTTCTATGCACTTGGATTGCAGATCTCAGGTGCGGGTACGTTAATTGGGGGTATCAACTTCCTTGTTACCATCATTAACATGCGTGCTCCTGGAATGACTTATATGCGCATGCCGATGTTTACTTGGGCGACGTTTGTAACGTCAGCATTAATTCTTTTTGCATTCCCTGCTTTAACAGTAGGTTTATTCTTGCTAATCTTTGACCGTATGTTTGGATCCAATTTCTTTGATCCTGCTATGGGAGGAAACACAATAATCTGGGAGCACTTCTTCTGGATTTTTGGTCACCCTGAAGTTTACATTTTGGTATTGCCGGCATTCGGTATCTTCTCCGAGATTTTTGCGATCTTCTCAAGAAAGCGCCTGTTCGGATATTCTTCCATGGTATTCGCAACAGTACTTATCGGTTTCTTAGGATTCATGGTTTGGGCTCACCATATGTTTACAACTGGAATGGGTCCAATTGCGAACGCAATCTTTGCAGTAGCAACAATGGCTATTGCCGTACCAACTGGTATTAAAATCTTTAACTGGTTATTTACAATGTGGGGCGGAAGCATTACGTTTACAACACCAATGCTTTGGGCTGTTGCATTTATCCCTTCATTCGTAGCCGGCGGTGTTACTGGTGTTATGCTTGCATCTGCAGCACAGGATTATCAGTACCATGACAGCTACTTTGTAGTTGCCCACTTCCACTATGTAATTGTCGGCGGGGTTGTATTTGCATTATTTGCAGGTGCACATCTATACTGGCCGAAAATGTTCGGTACAATGTTAAACGAATTCCTTGGTAAAATTACCTTTGTGTTATTCTTTATCGGATTCCACTTAACATTCTTTATCCAGCATTTCTTAGGGCTTTGGGGAATGCCGCGCCGTATCTTTACATTCCTTCCTGGCCAAGGATTAGAGACGGCTAACCTTGTAAGTACAATCGGTGCTTTCTTCATGGCAGTCGCAGTGATTGTATTGTTAATCAATGTTGTTATAACAACTGTTAAAAACGAAAAGGTTGGCAATGACCCATGGGGAGATGGCCGTACGCTTGAATGGGCTATTCCTTCTCCGCCTCCATTCTATAACTTTAAGCAGCTTCCGCTAATTCGCGGACTTGATGCATACTGGCTTGAGAAGATGGACGGCAAAGAGGGAATGTCACCTGCTGAACCACTAGGTGATATCCATATGCCAAACAATTCTTTCATTCCATTTGTTATCTCATTCGGCTTATTTGTGGCTGCTTTTGGTGCAATGTACAGAGCTGACTACAGCTGGGGAATTCCAGTATTGATTATTGGTATGCTGATTACATTAGGTTCTATGTTTGTCCGTTCTATTAAGGATGATCATGGATACCACATTCATAAAGAAGATTTGGAAGATAATAATGATAAGGGGGTTAAGGCATAATGGCTGCTGAACAAAAAATGACTTATGAAACATGGCCGGCGTCGCCTGAAAAGCAAACCCTCGAGGCTAAGAATAAATTTTTAGGTTTCTGGTTTTTCCTTGGAGGAGAGACAGTTCTATTCGCCTCCCTCTTTGCAACATACCTTGCCTTGAAGGATAAAGTACCAAGCAGTGATATGGCACTGGCGAAAGACCTATTTGAGATTCCTCTTGCGTTTATGATGACGATGCTTCTATTAACTAGCTCGTTAACAAGCGTTTATGCAATGTATCATATGAAGAATTTTAATTTCAAAAAGATGCAGCTGTGGCTTGGAATAACAGTTTTGCTAGGACTTGGTTTCCTAGGTTTGGAAATTTACGAGTTCAATCATTATGTGCATGAATTCCATCATAGCTTCACCAGCAGTGCATTTGGTTCAGCCTTCTATACTTTAGTCGGCTTCCATGGTGGCCACGTGGCATTTGGTTTGCTGTGGATCACAACTCTAATGATCCGCAACAGCAAAAGAGGATTGAGCCTTTACAATGCTCCTAAGTTCTATGTTGCAAGCCTTTACTGGCACTTCATTGACGTTGTTTGGGTATTCATCTTCACAGTAGTATATTTAATGGGAATGGTGGGATAATCTGATGGCAAATCAACAACCAAACTCAGGAAACCCAAGAGTAGACATTGAATATAGACGTAAAAAAAGTGCGGAAGAGATGAAGCATCAAGTTATCACTTTTGCAATGATGATTTTCTTAACAATTGTTGCGTTCGTAGCAGCTGGTTATGAAGGTTTCTCGGCATGGTTTATTGTGCCTTTCATTTTGATTCTTGCAGTCGTGCAAGTAATCTTCCAATTATATTATTTCATGCATATGAGCCATAAAGGTCACGAAGCACCTGCATTGTTCTTATACTCCGGAGCATTAGTCGGATTTATTACAATCATTGCGTTCCTGACTGTCATATGGTGGTAATCGTAGGAGAAAATCGGCTAACGGCCGATTTTCTTTTTATGTAAGCAGGTTTTGGAAATGATAGGGAGTTGCACTTCATTGAGATTGTGGATGAAAGAGAGTATAATATGATTGGAAATGTATTTGCAGTTATTGCAGAGATATGTTGAAAAGCCGTTACTAAAAGAGTGATTGGCGATATTGAGTAATACTGAATGAGGTGATAGGCATGTCTTTAGAAATATTCGGTTTTCGTGCGCTTTGGAGTCCATTCTTCCTTTTATTTGTGCTTCTTGTTCTTGCAGGATATTACTTATTAACTGTAAAGTATCGCACCAAATATAAAAACAGTGAGCCTTTGACAAGAAGGCAGGGAGTATACTTTGTTGCCGGAATGGCTGTGCTATATGCCATCAAGGGTTCTCCTGTGGACCTGATGGGCCATTTAATGTTTTATGCACATATGGTTCAAATGGCTATCTTATACTTAGTCGTTCCTCCGCTTGTAATTTTAGGTATCCCGCAATGGGTTTGGCGCGCGGCAATAAATTATAAAGGTGTTAAACCTTTATTTGATTTCTTTACCAAGCCGCTCATAGCTCTTATCCTGTTCAATGGCGTATTTTCTATTTACCATATACCTGATGTGTTTGATATTGTAAAAACGGATATGCTGCTTCATACAGCATACACGACTATATTGTTCCTGCTGGCAACTTTTATGTGGTGGCCTATTCTGAATGAACTGCCTGAAAGAGATACGTTAGGGGGACTTAAGAAGGTAGGGTACGTATTTGCCAATGGTGTTTTGCTAACGCCTGCATGCGCGCTGATTATTTTTGCAGATACACCGATGTACAATACTTACTCTGATCCTAATGCATGGGCGCAGGCACTTCAGTTATGTGTTCCATCTACTACTTTGGCAAGCCTTAACCTAAGCGGACCTGAAATGTTTAATTCTATGTCTCTTATCCATGACCAGCAGCTGGGCGGCGTTATCATGAAAATCATTCAGGAAATTGTATATGGCATTGTCTTGGCTCAGATATTCTTCGCCTGGTATAAGAAAGAACAAGAAGAAACACCAATTGAAAAAGAACATATGCTTAATCCGCAGCCAATCAAATAATTGGAAACTCCAGCTTAAATGCTGGAGTTTTTTTGCACTCTCTGTCAATAGAGCAGTGAGTTTAATCACATAAGAATTAATAAATATTGAACATTTAAGGAACTTTTCTTAAAAGTACAAGCTGTTTGTTGAAAAAAGCATAATACTCTACTAGAATTAAATTTGTGATTTATTTGATGCAGCTATATTGAATTTCAACCGAAAACCGGAGAGAGGAAGACTATATGGAATATTCATTACCTATACTGCCTACAATCAGTACAACATTCATTGTGCTTAGTGCAATTACTGTTGCGATTGGCTGGGTACAAATTAGCAAAAGAAAACTTGAAGCCCATAAGAAAACGATGACTTTGGCGGCTGTTCTCGCTGTCATTTTCTTTATCATCTATGCCAGCAGAACAATATTTATTGGCAATACAGCTTTTGGCGGCCCCGATGACATTAAAATTTATTATACGATCTTCTTGATTTTCCATATCACTCTTGCAACTGTGGGAGCTGTTTTAGGAATTATATCCCTTTATACCGGCTATAAAAACAAATTGGAAAAACATAGAAAACTTGGACCTATTACAAGTGTTGTCTGGTTTTTCACAGGGATTACAGGTGTTGCTGTTTACTTGCTGCTTTATGTTTTCTATCACGGCGGTGAGACTACATCTGTTATTAAGGCAATACTGGGAACGTAATAATGCATTGAATACCGCTTTGAAGCGGTATTTTTTTTGCAAATATACGTTTTTTCATTGAGTAAAGTTGCATCGGCTGAACCGGTCACATAATCCAGTCAATAGTTTAGGAAGGAGTTATCAGGTCTATAGCGAATCTTTATCAGGATGAAATTAATCGGGAGTGAAAAAAGTGAACGTAAGGAAATTAGCAGAAAAAGAATATTTAGAAGCAATGAAACTTTCCATGTATGCTTTTCAGTACGATGTTCCAGAAGATGACATTCCAAAGCGGATGGAAAGGCTAAAGGAACATACAATTTTTGGGATATGGGAAGGAGAACACCTGGCAGCTAAACTGCACATCATTCCATTAAACGTCCATATTAATGGCCAAGCTTGGAAAATGGGAGGGTTAGCTGGGGTAGCAACCTATCCTGAGTACAGAAGAAATGGGTTCGTCAGCCAGCTAATTAAACAATCATTGGCTGAGATGGATGAGCAGGGGCAAATCTTTTCATTTTTGCATCCTTTTGAAATTTCATTTTATCGAAAATACGGATGGGAAATATTTACTGATTATAAGAAGACTGTAATTAATAAAATTGATTTAAAAATGGCGGGCAAATCTTCTGGCTCGATTAGACGATTTAATAAAAGCCAGCATATCAAAGATATTGAAAAAATTTACGAAGAATATATGGGGCAGTTTTCTGGAGGGCTTATCAGAGATACCTATTGGTGGGAGAACTTTGTCTACTCGGATTATCAGATAGCTGTATATTATGATGAAAAAGGGGATGGGAAGGGTTACCTTCTTTTTAAAGTAAAAGATCATAAAATGGACGTAGAAGAATTTACGGCACTAAACCACGAAGCCAGAGTGAATTTATGGAACTTCATCTGCCAGCATGATTCGATGGTGGAGAAGGTAAAGCTCACTACCTCTGTACATGACCCTTTTCCATATTACCTGCCTCAGCCTAATTTGAAGATGGAGGTTTTCCCGTACTTTATGGGGAGAATCGTAAATGTGGAAAATTGTTTGAACCTATATACATTTAATAATAACCAAGAAAAAGTTTTTATCCATATTGAGGATCCATATGCTCCATGGAACACTGGAAGCTATCTAATATCAGGCGATGGTATAACTCCTTTCAAGGAAAAAGAAGGGAGCCGCTGTGCAAAGCCAGCTGCTAGAGGGCTGCATATGTCTATAAATGCTCTAACAGCAATTATCATTGGATACAAACGGCCGCTGGAATTATATGACTTAGATGAAATTGCAGGTCCAAGGAGTGATGTCGAGGCTCTTGAGAGAAAAATCCCGCAGCAAAAATCATTTTTTTACGACTTCTTTTAAATTACACGCAAAGAGGCTGACTCAAAAGGTCGTTAAATGACGACTCTTTTATGTCAGCTTTTATTTAGGGATTTTTTTTCTTCATTTTCGAGTCATTTTAAATGGACAGCATAACACTCGGTAGGACGATTTACTTCTTTTTTTTACCTTAGATGTGTATATGCTTATATTGATTCTTGCACCCTGTTGATTGGAGCGGAAGGGGCGAGACTCCTGGGGGAGAAGCGAGTCAACAGGAGGTTCCCGTTCCTCCCCGCGGGTTCGCTGCGTGACTGGAGCGGAAATTAACGGGCAAGTTTTATAGTCCAACACAATAATCTATACGAAAAGAGCCTTATATTTTAAAGTTCATTTTAATTAAACCGGCTTCTTTGGCAGAATTAAACGCAATAACCATAAGCGGACCAATGATGAACCCGAGTATGCCCAGCAGTTTTAAGCCGATATACATGGCGATCAGAGTTGCCAATGGAGATAATCCAATATGCGTGCCCATTACTTTTGGTTCAACAGTCCTTCGAATAATTAATAGGATAGCTGCTAAAATGGCAAGTTTTGTTCCCATTGCGATATCTCCAGTGAAGAGATGGAAAAGTGCCCAAGGACCAAGAATAACAATGGAGCCAATGATCGGAATAAAGTCTATCACCCAGATGATGATCGCCATTACCAAGGCTACTTCTGGATTGATAAATAATAGCCCAATCAGGGAAACGATAAAAATAATCACACTAACAAGGAATTGAGCTTTAAAGAAGCCAAATCCAACATACGTAAGCCTGGAAGTCATGAATCTGACTTTATCTGCAGTTTTTTCTGTAAGATGATTGTACATTCCTTTCCTTAAGCGTGGAAGGTCAATTAAAAATAGGAACAATGCGATTAGATACACAATGAAACTGACAAGATAATTTGGAATATTAGTCAATAATGCTTTTAGATTATCTATATTGACATAAGCTACAAGATCATCCTTTGTTTTATTCAAGAAGGATTGGACCTGCATGCTGATTTCATCAACTAAATCCTTTGGAAGGTCTTTAGCGGCATTCGTAAAATCCGCCTCTGCCCGCAGCCAGGCTTTTGTAATTTCGTTAATGTACATAGGAGCATTTTCAATAAGCTTAATCGCCTCTGTAATAACCTTTGTTGTAATAAAATAGCCAGTCAAACCAATAAAAAGGACAAATCCAATAAAAGTAATCAGCACGGATAATCTTCTTTTTATTTTTATTTTATCCCGAAGCAATTTTACGATTGGTTCCAGAATAAGAGCTGTAATGAAGGCTACGATCAATGGAACAGATACAGGCAAAATAAAGTAGAATATGGCAGCGATGAGAAGTGCGCCAATTAATATAAATAAAAATCGTCTAGTGAATATGGCAGACAAAAATAGATCCCCTTTCCAAACTCCTAAAAAGCAGCTAGCATCAGCCAATGTAATAGCATAGATTCCAGAGTAATAAAACATCCAAAATAATAGTAACATTTCAATTATATTATGCATTTAATATTAGAAACAATAAAAAACAACTGTTATGTACATGATTTATTTACTGAGAGATTATAGCTCGGTATTACTTAAATAAATCGGACAGAAAGAAGTGAGAAGAAGATGCGATATAAATATCTCGACTTCGAAACGATTAAGGCAGCGAGCGATATAATCTCAGCAATAGTTGACTCAAGTTTACAAGAACGGGAAGGTGTGGTTCCCGTGAAAAGTGATAAATTCTCTTTTTTTAAAAAAAGCCCTGATTATATTTCACTCTCATTTAAGAATACAGAAGTTTATTTGAAAATAAAAATGAACATACAAAAGGGAATGAATATAATCGAGGAAACAACCAAGATTCAAAAAGAAATCAAGGATGAAATCATTCACTTAACAGGACTTAAAGTAAGAAGAGTTGATCTATTTATAGACAAAATAATACATCACTCATCCCTTGAGGATTTTCGGTAATTATTGTATAAAAAGACGCATGGTGTCCATGCGTCTTTTGCTGTGAAAACAGCTCTGAAGCTATACAGCTTCCATTTTTAAATTTATACCGCGAATTGATCGATTTCAGCTTTAATATCTGAAAGAATTTTTTCACACTGCTTTACAAGTGAATTCGGGAAGGTTTCTCCTTCTCCATATTCAATTCCATGCGGGTAATAATGTTTACCAAGAAGTGGAGTCATTAGCTGAATTAATGCTTTATGTGCTCCTACATCCCCCTCAACTGCATATCCGAATACACGAAGGTAAAAAACTCCTTCTTTTAATTCGAACTTTCGGTCATATGTAACTCTTTCATAATCCCATTGGCCCTCACGGACAAGGCCGTGTGATAGCATCACTTCATCTAAGCGGGTTAAGTCTGCTTTTTTATTTTCCAGACCTGTGTTTTCAAATTTCATAATTGTCCCTCCTGAAAACAATCCATGGTTCAGCTGAACGGATCCATGCATAATTTAAACAAGTTTATCTCAAATTTAATAATAGTAGAAAAAAGCGTAACATGCAACGGATACATGCAAGAAAACATGGTTCTGTCATATATCATCAGTGTAAATGCGAGAAATCAGGAAAATTATTTATTTTATTTCTATTATCAACATGCAAAATAAATTTACAGCATAACAAGGAGAAAGGAGAAACGAAATGAAGAAAAGAACGATTTCTCTAGCTTTATTCATATTCTTATTGGCTTCCGGGCCCGCTGCTGCTATTACAGAGTATAAGGTGGAAAAAGGGGATACGCTATGGAAAATAGGAGTTAAATTCAACAAAGATTTAAATGATATTATTAACAGCAATCCTCATATTAAAAACCCTGATTTTATATATCCGAGACAAATTGTACTCATACCTGGCCAAACGGGGAGGAGTGGCACACCAAAAATTGCTGCCGATGAGCGCACCATATGGGAGCTTGCCAATGATGAACGCAAACAGAAAGGGTTAAAGCCATTAGTTATGGATTCGATGCTTACTGGCGTGGCTAAACAAAAATCTCAGGATATGATGAAATTTGAATATGTGTCGCATAATTCTCCTACATATGGAAATCCTACAAAAATGTTAAGGAATCAGCAAATTTCTTTCCTGACAGTGAAGGAGAACATTGGGGCCGGCTACAGGTCAGCTGATGAAATGTTTTCAGCCTGGATGAATTCTTCGATTCACCGCGCAAACATCCTGGATAAAAAGGCTACACACATTGGAGTTGGATATGTAAAAGGCGGTTTGCATGGGCACTATTGGACTATATTTATTGTTGAGAAAAATGAAGGAGGATAAAAACATGGAAAAAATTCGTGATATTATGACTGACGATGTTGAAAGCTGCTCGCTCTTGGATAATGTATATGAAGTTGCGGTTAAGATGAAGGAGTTAAATGTAGGTGCCATTCCAATTGTTGATAATAATAAGCTTGTCGGAATGATAACAGACCGCGATATCGTCCTTCGCTGTGTGGCTGAAAAGCATCCTGCTTCTTCGAAAGTCGAAGACATAATGAGCAGCCATCTTGTAACAGTTAATAAAGATACAGAATCGAGAGAAGCTGCCCGTTTGATGGCAGAGCACCAAATCCGCCGCTTGCCTGTGGTGGAAGGTGACAAGCTTGTGGGGATCGTATCACTTGGCGACTTTGCTGTTCGTCATTTAACAGATGAACAGGCAGGAGAAGCTCTTTCCGATATCTCAAAACATGAAAATGAAGCACAGCACTAAAAGGACACCAATTGGTGTTCTTTTTTTGTCTTACCCAGGTTAAATGTTTAAATGTCAGAAATCGTCTTATAAAATGGCTCTGTTAAAGCTTATTGTTGTTTTAGCACCCTGTTGATTGGAGCGGAAGGCACTAATCCCGCGAAAATGCCTTCGCATTTCCTTCGTGCAACGTTTACTCAAGAAAGCTTATTCAAAGTCCTGCGGGAGTGCGGATCAAAGGGAGATCCCGCAGGAGCAAAGCAACGAGGAGCGTCGGACCGCCCGTGGAAAGGGAGTGCCTCGTGCTGAATTAAACAGGCCTATTTAACAGAGTCCTTAAAAAAAGCTTTGTTAAAGTTCATTGTTGATTTTGGCGCCAAGTTGATGGGAGTAAAAAGCACGGGACTCCTAAGGGGAAACGCGAGTCAAAAGGGGACCCTGCAGGCGTTTACGCCAAGGAGGCTGCATTCGGACTGCACACAGAAAGCGAATGACTGGAGTGTAAATCACCAGGCAATTTAACAAATCCAAAAACAATAGAAAAACGATACACCTAATGGTATGATTAGTACAAAAGCCTGAGATATATTTGTCAATTGATATCGCAGCGGACATTACATAAGACATTGTAAATGTTATACTCTTTAAATACATAAATAGAATAACTAATAGAAGGGAGGGCGCGTTCTCTGCGGACACTTTTACGAATAGTAGTATTGATCTCCATATTTCTTGCCGCTGGTTTTTATATGGATATTGCCGGTGAGGAACAGGGAGAAATATTGGTAAACCAGGAAAATTCGCAGCCTGAGGCGTTAAAGGATTTCGGGCAGGATATGAATCCTGACATGTCTTCAAATGCAGGTATTCCTCAAAACGGTCTGGCCAGGCTGATGGGGAAATCTATTCAGGAGGTTAAAGAAAGTTTAGGTGAGCCTTCCAGGGTGGATCCTTCTTTTTTTGGTTATGAATGGTGGATTTATAATAAAAGCGATACAAAGTATGCCCAGGTTGGCATTAGCGGCAACAAAGTGGTCACAATTTTTGCTACTGGGGAAGATTTGGACATCAGCCCTTTTAAAATCGGACAGCCAGTCGGTGAAATTTACTCATCCGTTTTTGTTGAGACAAATATCAATCTTGAATTTAAGGAAAGCTCCTACCGTTTTGAACTGTCTGAAGAAGATCTTAATACCAGGCCGCTGGTCATGGTTGGAGACCATTATGCCCAGCTGAATATCGATAAATTTACAGGAACACTCTCAAGTGTAAGGTTAATGGATGCTGAAACTTTAATAAAGATGCGGCCGTATGAAATGGTTTACCGCGGAGAATTATTAGAAGCTCCCCTGCCTTCACCTGCCTATGAAGAAGAAGTGGAGAGAGGGAAGGAACAGCAAATTCTGGATCTTACAAATGTACTAAGAGTGCGGCATAATCTAAGTTCGCTGGAATGGGATAAAATGACTGCCGATGTTGCGTTTGCACACAGTAAGGATATGTATAAAAGCAAAGATTTTTCCCATATTTCCAAAACTTACGGGGAGCTGGCCGACCGGCTTGAGGCCGGAGGTGTGCTATACAAAATTGCCGGAGAAAATATTGCTGCAAACTATATGGATGCACCGGCTGTTGTTGAGGGTTGGCTTAATAGCAAGGGCCATCGAGAAAGCCTGTTAAATGAAGAGTTCACACACCTTGGCGTTGGAGTTTATAAGAAGCATTATACCCAAAACTTCATCAGGAAGTTGGATGAAGATTAATTAAATTTAAAAAGAGCCTATTTAATCAGGCTCTTTTATTTAGGCTGTTTTCGCAAACTTTGTTGCTTTTTAAACAAGTAATGAGGAGTGGAAATCAACGGGCAGAATTCATTAACAAAAAACAACAATCTATGAGAAAAGAGCCTTTATTTATTTGCATTGGACTCTCCTTTAACAAGTATTCGGCTGACATGGAAATATTCTTCCCTCCAATTTCCGTATAAATGTACGGTGTCTCCAACATTTACAGAAGGCAATGCGGCATCTTTCATTAATGGAGTTCTCTTTTTAACCTTCAACAGCTTATTGCCTGATGATTGAATGGTCAAGTCAAGAACATGTACGTAGCGGTGATAATAATATCTTTGCTTGAATGCGCTTATATGGACAATCTTCCCGGAGATAATGGCTTCTTCAGAAACATTGTTGAGATCTGACCACTTTTCATAGCTTTCACGCAATTCTTTTTTTGTCAGCCAATAAAAGTAAAGGAAAATAATTGGTATTACGATAGCGGTAACCATGCTTCCACCTGCTTTTTATTTGTTGACGCCTTTCTTTTCAATAATAAAAAAGCTGCCTGTTGCCTGGGCAATCTTTCTTCCATCTGCCCTAAAGACATCAGCAGATAGCACCATGCTCTTTGTTCCTTTGTGGTCAATATTCGCCCTGCATGTCACATAATCACCTTTTCCGACTGAAAGGTAGTGTACGTTTAACTGCGTGGTTACTGCTCCGAATCCTTCAGGGAGCAGTGAAGATGCAAGAGTGCCCATTGCAGAATCGATAACTGTTGCAGTAATCCCTCCATGAAGGATTCCAAGCGGATTATCCACTAGCGGGGTAAGGGGTATGGTTAAAACGCATTCATCTTCAGTTATAGAACGCTCCATTTGCAGCAGTCCCCCTATGTATGAACTGTTTTGTCCAGTTTGTTTTTTTTGAAAACCCTGCAATATTGATCTTAAAACCACTAAATCTTCATCGGTAGCCTGCTTTGTACATGTATCGAATAATTCCTTTAGTTCTTTATCCATAGAAATTCACCCTTTATTTGCTTTCTGCATTCATATAGTAACACTAATGGCAGAATTTTTGAATTTATTATTATTGAGGGCTTTGGTACAGAAGCCATTCACCTTTTCCTTTCATGGTCATATGGTATTATAGGCATTTGTAACAGAATGAGGTGAAATAGGCATGACTAATAAAAAGCTTCATCCCTCTGTTGAAAAGTTTAAAGAGTTTGTGAAACAGAATCCTCATATTATCAGGGAAGTCCGATCGGGTAATGCAACATGGCAGGATTTATATGAGGATTGGTACCTTCTGGGGGAAGATGACTCGAGATGGTATCCATTTAATGAAAACAAGGATGAAAAAACAAATTCTGAAGAGAAGAAAAGCGACTGGATGGGCAATATCATGGGGACGCTTAAACATATGGATGCCAATCAAATGCAGGGATACATCAATAATCTAAGCCAGGCGCTGTCAGCTGTCCAGGGAGTCATATCCCAGTTTCAAGGGGGACAGCAATCTGGCGGTGGCTCCAAGTCAGCAAACCCGAAACCAAATAATCCGTTCACATTTAGAAAAGATTAATAACAGAGGGGACCGAAAGAATGAGAAAAGATATTATCAACTATCTTGACCAGAAAAAGGAATTAAAGCAATTCATACGGGAGCAGCCCCATTGGTATAGAACCTTAACAAGAAATCCCCACGAGATCCAATCCCTTGAAGTGGCTGCTCTGCACTATTATAAAAAGACCATTCCCCATAAGGTAGAGAAATTAACCAATGGGGTTCAAATGGCCTCGATGATGATGAGTATGTTCCAGGCAATGAACTCACAATCCAATTAAAAGCTCTCTCGCCAGCGAGAGAGCTTTTAATTATGTTATGGAGTAAAAAAGACTGGCAGTGCAAACACTATTTATTATAAATCGTGATAGAAGTCAACTTTAGGAGTGAAAATAATGAAAGGGATAAGATGCTTGTCTTTAATACTTTTCCTGTTTCTTCTTGCAGCCTGCCAAAAAGATATTCCAGAGCCTGAAACCAAATTGGAAGTTGAGCCTGTAAATACATTAGAGCTTGCCACAGATATGCCGGTTTCAGGAGTGGAAAGCAGCAATGCGAAGAATCCATTCTATGTCCGTCATCAAGTGAGGGGGAAGGATGTACTTGTAGAATGTATCCTGCAAGGAGTTTCGTTTAGTGGGCAGACCGCTAAAGATAAAGGCAAAATACTATTATATGTGGACGGAATTAAGAAAGAGGAAATTTCTTCAGCGGCTTTTATTGTGAAGGGGCTTTCTTCAGGTAACCACAGAATCAGGCTGGAGCTTGTAAAAGAAAAACAGCCTTCCTTAAAATTGAAAAGAGAATTTTATGTATCCATCCCGTAGTTTCCTTGCTTTAGCTTTGTTCCGTTTCATGATAAAATAGGAAACGGAGGTGGGCTATTTGCTTGCTACATTAGAAAGAATAGCTATTTTGGACAAAGCTGACGAGTTAGCTGCAATGATCGTTGAATCCGAGGAAGCGGAACATTACCGCAAAAGTTTATATAAATTAAAGAACAGCCGAGGGACACAAATAAAAATCCAGGAGTTTGTTAAAATGAAGGAACTTTATGAAGAGGTTCAGCGTTTTGGCAAATATCATCCAGAATATAAAAAAGTGATGATGTCTATCCGGGAGCTTAAGCGTGAAGTGGATATGGACACCCATGTGGCAGAGTTCAGGAGGGCTGAAACGGGCCTGCAAAATTTGCTTGATGAGGTAAGCGTATTGATTGGCCGCTCCGTTTCAGAGCATATCAAGGTCCCCACTGGAAATCCATTCTTTGAATCCAGCTGCGGAGGCGGCTGCGGCAGCGGTGGCAGCTGCGGATGTTCAGCATAAAAAACCAGCCAATGCTGGTTTTTTTTGTTATCCAAAAGTCTGTGTAAAGCTCCCTGCTGATTTTGTGCGGCAGGTGCGTGATCCTCGAAAATGGTTTCGCATTTTATTTGTGCGGTGTTTATTCCAGGCTGCGTATTCAATGGCTTCGAGAGTGTGGATCAAAGGGAGACCCCACAGGCGAAAGGCACCGAGGAGCGTCGGACCGCCCGCGGTTCGCTGAGCACCTGGAGCGGAAATTAACAGGCAAGCTTAACATAGCCATCCAAAAAAGAACTTGATTGCCCATAACCATTGAAAACTGCTGTTTTTCTATGCTAGACTAAGTAAAACAATTGATTCGCTGAAGGGGTAAAAATATATGCTGGGTCAAAGGCAAGGAATAATAGTCTGGCTTTATTCGTTAAAGCAGGCAAAAATGTTAAGAAGATTCGGAAATGTCCATTATGTGTCCAAAAGGCTGAAATATGTTGTATTATACTGTGATCTTGCTGATACAGAAGGTTTAATGGAAAAAATCAACTCCTACTCCTTTGTAAAAAAAGTAGAGCCATCCTATAAACCATTCCTTAAAACGGAATTTGAAAACTCAAAGCCTGACAAGGCAAAGGAATATGACTATAAGATGGGTATCTAAAAGGCATGAGCAAAGCTCATGCCTTTTTGTTAGAAAGTAAAAAGTAATGTTTTTCCGCTAAAATTTCTGCTCCGGCCGTCTGGATACGTCCGGAGTTTTTTATTGGAGAGGCGCAATATAATGATTAAGCCTTAAGATTCCAATTAGATACTGGTAATACAATTCCTTTTCATTAAAAAGAGTGGAAGGCTTTACGCTAAGCTGAATGATCTCCCTTTCGAGATACCTTGCAGTTTCCGAAAATAAATCAAATCTTTTATTCGGTGTTATATTTGGATTTGGAATTCCTTCTCTGCAAAAATATAGCGGCTGGAAATCTCCGGGATTAGTGGGTTTCAGTATAACTGCCAAAGAAGTAACTTCTTTATCAATAATGGTGGTATGGAAAGCTGCCATATGGGCCAGGCGGTGCTGATTGGACTTTGCTATCTCGATTAATTCATATATATCCGAATATCCTTCTCCAATTTCTATAAAACGCTGTATCAAAAATAGTACCTCCTTTAAAGACTCAGGGCTTCTACTTCTACTGCCCTGTAACCTGATTTGAAATATTGAAATAAAATGCTTTATGTCCAACCATACTTTATCATTTCCCGCATAAAAATAGAAGTAGCACCTAAAAAGCAGAGGGGAGAGAGACTGCATGCTTTACCTTTTTCTTTCAATGACATTGCTCCTATGTGCCAGTTACTTTATCAAGGCTGATATATCTCCATTAGAAAAGAAACATATTTATGAAATGAACGGTTTTGTTGTTGTCTCCATAATAGCTGCGCTTAGTGCAAAAGGTTTATTGATGGTACACAACAAAGAGCTGTTTACGATGACGTTAGGCGAACTAGAGGGTTTTCTTGCAGCTGAGGGATTACCGAGGGAAGACTGGGCAAAGACTTGCATGAGTATTGGAGAAAACTGCAGCCTATTGGATGATGGCCTGGATCTGGATTTTGCGTGAAGCAGCTAAAAGTTTTACCGTGGAGGGAGATTTTTTAGTTGCGAGCAGTGTGGAGGCCCCGGCGTTAAAGTTATGCATCCGCGCATAAACCAGCAACCAAGCACACATAACGGGAAACTCATGGATCATTATGATTCACCGGACAATATAAGAAAAATTCCTCCATTAATTACAAAATTTATGTGACGGATGTCCTTCCCTTTGGTATTGTTATGGTAAAAGAAACTAGAGAGGGTATACCAATGTGGAGGGCATCTTTATTTATTTTTTTAATATTGTCAGGAACAATTTCGGGCATGCTTGTCTGGCAGTGGAAAGTTTATTCTGGGCAAATTGGACAGGCTAAGGAGCATACAGTGGGAGCCAATCAGCAAATTACTGTGGAATCTCTGGAAGATGAGCTGAAAATTACACAGACGGTCATAGGTATCCTGCCCGAAAAAGAATATAGGCTGGTAATCCCTGATTCACTTTTTAAGTGGAAGTGCAAAAATGGCAATGAAGAAGCATGTGATTCTGCGGACGAAAATCCATATACTTTTTTCTCAAATGACAATCAGATGATTTTTGAATATGTCCTGCCAATGAATAAGGGGCAAAAAGCATTTATGTTAAATGACTGGACAGTCTCCGTCCCCGACCTTATTGTAGCCAGTTCCCATATTACGATTTCTGATTCCTTCAGAAGAAACGGCTCTTGGGCAGCCGGGTTCCCTTTAAAAGCACAAAAAGAAATGAAACATATTGATTATTATATTTTTGAAGGAAGAGGGAATACACCTTCACTATACTGGCAGCAGAAGCCTCTTAAAAAAACAAGCAAAAATCCGGTTGATATTTATTCGGAAAACCAGCATGCCTTTAATCAAAAGTTTGAAAAACTAAGTACCCTAGGTGAAATTCCATATATGTCTGTAGTGCTTACTGATCTCTATCAGGAGTCGAATGGAAAAGGAATCCTTATAGCAGGCACTAATACTAAAGTGGAAAAGCTTGAAAAAATGCTCATCATACAGGCCTATGAAAAAAAATTTGGCTTTCTTCCGCCAAAAGAAGGTTGGCTAATTGATGCACTTGCATCTCATACAATAGAGCAGAATGCTGATACAGAAAAAGGGAACTGGATAATTCGAGAATTAAAGAAAGAAATGGCCGAAGATGAACTGCAGGAATTTTTTTACAAATTGCCAATGGAAGACTCACTCAATACTGAAAAACTGGACAAGAACCTGAGCGATCTGAAGGGACATTCTACCCGTTTTTTCACTCTGAATAAAGAATTGAATGCGCCGTTAGTACCTCTTTATTTTAATGATGGTAAAAAAGTGTTTATATCAGGCAGGGAGCAAAAAGACCTTAAATTAATCCATAAAAAAGGACATAGGCTCCTGCCATTTAAAGCATCGATGGAGGCCTTGGGTTTTGATGTAAGGATTCTATCCGGTGAGGAAACGCTGCTGCTGACAAAAGGAAATAACAGCTATCGTTTTTATTTAAACAGAAATGTATTCATTTATAATGAAGAAGATTATGGACTGCTGGAAAACCCATTAGTCGATCTAAATGGGACAGCGTTTATCGAAGTACAATGGCTTCAATCCCTTTTTGATGTTTCAGTTGAAGAATGGGATCATATGATCAAATTAACAAATAGCCCCAAATAAGTCCAAAAAGCTGATAAAAATAGGCTGTTTTCGCAAAGTTTTTTGCTTACAAACTAGTTTTAATTACT